>CAYZDB010000006.1:0-6116 GCA_964476985.1 uncultured Acidobacteriota bacterium
CTCCGGGCGGGCCAGGACGCGGATCGTCGGCACGGTCGGCACGGCGGGCTCCGGGCGCGGCGCCCCCTGGGCCGCGTCGCGGACGCCATGGTATGTCGCGGCGGGGCCCGGCGGGGGCCCCGGGGCCAGGCCAGCCGGGGGGCTCAGAGGCCGAGGACCCGGTAGTACCAGGTCGCCCCGTCCGCCCCGGCGCCCGGATCGACGAAGTCGGCGACTGGCAGGCCGTCGGCGACCATCTGCGGCGACGCGAACTGCGGGCCGAGGCTGCGCTCCACGCGGTAGGGGGGCGAGCCGCCGGCCCAGGTGATCCGGACGTCGGGCCCGAGCCGCTGCACCCCGGTGACGATCTCGCGCTGGTCGAGGTGCCGCGCCGTCGTCAGCGCCGCGTCGAAGGTGACCTCGGAGCCGTGGAGGCCGCCGTTGGCGTTGATCGTGTCGCGCGCGTTCTCGAGGTAGGTCCGGAAGAACCCCGGGATGTCGGGGTCGTGCGCCGGATCGCCCGAGATCGGCATCAGGATGTGGCGCGCCGACCAGGCGTCCATCGCGACCGGGTCGAAACCGGCGCAGAGCATGTTGACGCGCGTCGTCGTGTCGGGCGGGAAGCCGCACAGGCTGGCGTGCGCGCACCAGATGTGGTCGAGCACGTTCAGCGCCGGCGGGCGGACCAGGGTGAAGAACTCGCCCATCGCCTGGCCGCCCTGCGTCGGGTCGTGGTGCTCGAGCGGCTCCATCCAGGTCGTGATCAGGCCGAAGGTGTTCTTGAGGCAGCCCGTGACGTTGAGGTCCTTGTGGTCCTTCATCGTCGGGACGTTGATCCACTTGAGCCGCGCGGAGTCGTGGCCCGCGCCGGTCCAGATCCCCTCGCGCATCTCGACCCGCCGCCCCCCGGTGGTGTTGAAGCAGGGGTAGGAGACGCGGCCGACGGTGCGGTAGCCCTGGGTCTGGTGGTCGTTCGCGGCGATGTAGGTCGTGCGGTAGTCGTCGAGCAGCTTTTCGCTGACGCGCGGGTCGTTGAAGACCGTGCGCACCAGGTAGGAGAAGCTGTGCGAGACGTTCTCGGCGTTGGCCTGGACCTCGCGCGTCCCGCCGTCGCAGCCGGAGGTGGTGTCGCAGTTCAGCGAGCCCCGCCCCTGGCCGTTCTCGAGGATCACGACCTCGCCGGTGAAGCCGTCGGGGTGCTCGAGGATCCGCTGGATCAGTCCGCGCACGACGTCGGTGTTGGTCGAGCCGCGGTACTTCCACTGCGCGTTCACCTTGATCAGGACGACGTCGTCGCGGCCGATCAGGCCGCCCGGGGCGGACAGCGGGTGGCCCGAGGCCGAGGCGTAGAAGGGGACGCCGTCGAAGGCCAGCAGGTAGAGCAGCGACTCGACCCCCGGGTGGCGGCGGGAGTACGAGTAGTCGGGCGCCGGGACGTGGTGGACCCGGCAGATCCGGGGCCGGGCGGGGCCGGCGGCCGAGGCCAGGCGGGGGGCGGCCAGCACGGCGCTGCCGGCGCCGAGCACCTTGAGGAAGTCGCGACGGTCCGGTCCCGTCCTGGGTTGCCCGGATCTGTTCACACGAGTCACGAACACACCTCAGGCCGCGGCCGGCACTCTCCCCAGACCGGTTGATATACAGCGAAAGCGGGCCCGGGTCAGCGGGTCGTGGCAGGAGGGCCACCCGGTGGCGGGGGGGTGTAGAGGTCGATCACGCGGGAGATCGCGCGCTGGCAGACGGCGCAGAAGGGGACCGGGTTGCGGGTGAACATGATGCAGTCGGTCTGCGGCCGGTAGTAGCCGGTCGCCTCGTACATCGCGCCCTCGAAGGCACCGACCTGCCCGGCCGTGGGCGACTGGTCGAGCAGCGGGGCGGAGCGCGCGCTCTCCTCGCGGAACAGCGCCTCCATCTCCGTCTCCGGCCGGTTCTCGGCGCGGATCTTCCGGCGCCGCTCCTGGATCTCCTTCGAGAGCGCTTCGTACTCGGCCTTGGGCCACGGGGTCGGGAGCGCGGTCCCCGGCCGGATCAGCGCGGACCACTTGGCGGCCTTCGGGTCGGCGGTGGCGTTGGGCTCCCACGGCTCGGGGCGGCTGGTCTGCGCCGCGTAGGCGACGGGCGAGCCGTAGTACTCGTCGGCCAGCCCCGCGAAGTGGTGGCCGAACTCGTGGACGAAGACGTACGGCGTGTACGCGTTGTCCGAGGCGACCGTCGCCTGGGCGTTGAAGATCCCGCCGCCGCCGTACTTGCGGCCGTTGACGATCACCTCGACCGCCTCGTAGGGGGCGGCCGCGGCGACGTCCCGCATGCGCTTGTTGTCGAAGACCAGGACGTAGCGCTCCGAGCCGAAGGCGTCGTACTGCGCGCCGATCGGCGAGCGGCGGCGGATCCCCTCGAGCGGGCGCGAGACGCCGCTCTCGGCGGCCGGGGTGTCGATCGCCCAGACGTTGAAGTCCGCGCGCCGCTCCTTGAATGGGGAGGCCGCGAACAGGATCTCCGTCAGGCGCTTCGCGTCGGCGTGCCACTTGTCCATCTCGGCCGCGGTGTAGCCGTCGCCGAGCAGCAGCAGGTCGACCTTGTCGCGCGGCGGCCCGTTCTCCATCACGGCCCAGACCTTGCCCGGCGCGGGGCCGCTGCGGTCGATCGTCGGGTCGGCGGGGTCGACCGTGATCGTCCAGACCTCGCGGAAGGCGTTGGCCGCGTCGCGCTTCTTCAGCACGACCTGGACCGGCGCCGCGGGCAGCGGGAAGCGGAGCGACTCGTGGAAGGCGCGGTGCGCGGTCTCGGCCTCCGGCGTCGTCTCCCACTCGCCGTAGATCGAGGCGAACCCGCGCGAGAAGATCACGCGGTTGGTGGCGCGGTCGATCACCTCGAAGAAGTACTTGCCCAGGTTGGTGTCGTCGAGCGCGCGGGCCGGGTGGCCGGGCCAGGGGCCCTCGACGACCAGGCCGTCGAGCGCGAACAGCTCCATCCGCGCGTTCCCAGCGTGGACGTAGTCGAGGCGGAGCGTCGGCTCCGGCGGCGACGGGGCGGCGCCCGCGGCGGTGGCGGCGGCAGCGGACAGGAGGGCGGACAGGACGAAGACGACGGCCAGGGGGGCGTAACGACGCGCGCGCACGGGCTCACCTCCGCGCGGAGGGTACCACCGCGTGGCGCGGCCGGTCAGTCCCGGTCGACGCCGTCGCTGATCTCGTGCTCGCCGTGGTGCGAACTCTCGGGGTCGTCCTTTTCGGTCCGGCCGTAGAGGATGTTCTCCAGGATGTCGACCGGGTGGTCGCCCGGCCGCACGCCGATCAGCGGCCGGCGGTTGTCGCCGCGCACCAGCGCCGGCATCGCGCCCAGCGTCCCGTCGTACGGGAGGTCGGCCTCGGGAATCACGACGTCGTCCCCGCGGGCTTCGTCCTCTTCGTCCGCGGCGAGGTCATCGAGGATCCGGTGCAGGCGCGCCTCCAGCTCGGGCTGGATCGCGGTCACGACGAGCGCCTGGTCGTCCAGCGGGCTGGGCTCGAACGAGGCGTAGCCCTTGCGGAACAACCGGACCGCGAACGGGGTCAGCAGGCCGCGCGCCTCGTCCTCGAAGAACAGCCGGCAGCCGACGCGGGGCAGGAAGTCCTGCTCCAGCCGGCGCAGCTCCTCGAGCAGCGCGTTGGGGACCTGGTAGACGGTGCCCCCCTCTTCGCGGGGCGCGAGCAGAACCTGGAACTCGCCGGGGCGGAGATCCCGAGTGGTGTCGCCTTGGCCCGTGAACATCGTCGCTCCTCCCTGCCGGCCCCCGCTCAGCGCCGGCGGGAATGCTCGTGGACTAAGGTCAGCATAATGCCGCGGGGAGGAGCCGGAAAGAACAATCGACCCGGTCCGTCCCGGCCCCGGGAAAGCCCGTCAGGGGCGGGTTTCCGGGGGCACGAGGAAGTCCGCCAGGCCGGCCGGCTCCCAGTCGGCCGCGACCACCTCGTAACCGAACTCGCCGCCGGCCGCGAAGCGCAGCGCGACCCGTCCGAGGTCGGCCGTGAGGCGGGGCAACTCGGCGGGATCGGCGATCTCGGTGCCGGCGATCGCGACGAAGAGGGTCGCCTCGGCGGTCGACTCCCCGGTGATCTCGATCGTGTCGATCCGCACGTAGAGGAAGACGCGCTCGTACTGCTGCAGCGCGAAGGCGACGATCGGGCCCAGCTCGCGGCGCCCGCGCCCGGCGTCGTCGGCGTAGTTCGCGGCGACGAGGTCGAGCAGGCCGCGGACGTCCTTCGCCTCGGCCCGCGCTTCGCCCGCGGCGATCAGCGCGCGGATCCGCGGCTCGGGGGAGGGGCTGCTGCAGCCCGGGCCGAGCGCGGCCGCGGCGAGCGCGGCCGCGGCGGCGAGCAGGATGGACGCGGCCCGGTGCGCGCTGCGGGGCCGCGCGCGGGGCGCGGCCGTCACGCCCCCGCCAGCGCGTCGGCGACGACCTGCCGCGCCTCCTCCTGGATCCGTCGCAGGTGGTCGGCCCCGCGGAAGCTCTCCGCGTAGATCTTGTAGACGTCCTCGGTGCCCGACGGCCGCGCCGCGAACCAGCCGTTCGCGGTGACGACCTTGATCCCGCCGATCGGAGCGCCGTTGCCGGGCGCGCTCGAGAGCACCGCCTCGACCGGTTCGCCCGCCAGCTCGGTCGCGCGGACCTGCCGCGGCGAGAGCTTCTTCAGCACGGCCTTCTGGGCAGGCGTCGCGGGGGCGTCGACGCGCTCGTAGACCGGGTCGCCCAGCCGCGCCGTGAGCGCGCGGTAGCGCTCGCCCGGATCGTGGCCGGTGACCGCGGTGATCTCCGCGGCGAGCAGGTCCATGATCAGCCCGTCCTTGTCGGTCGACCAGGCCGAGCCGTCCTTCGCCAGGAACGAGGCCCCGGCGCTCTCCTCGCCGCCGAAGCCGAGCGAGCCGTCGAGCAGCCCCGGGACGAACCACTTGAAGCCGACCGGGACCTCGACCAGCCGCCGGTCGAGCGCCGCCGCCACCCGGTCGATCAGCGACGAGCTGACCAGCGTCTTGCCGATCCCGGCGTCGGCCCGCCAGCCGGCCCGGTGCGCGAACAGGTACTCGATCGCGACCGCCAGGTAGTGGTTCGGGTTCATCAGCCCGGCGCTCTTCGTCACGATCCCGTGCCGGTCGTGGTCGGTGTCGTTGGCGAAGGCGAGGTCGAAGCGGTCCTTCAGCGCGATCAGCCCGGCCATCGCGTGGGGCGAGGAGCAGTCCATCCGGATCCGGCCGTCCCAGTCCAGCCGCATGAAGCGGAAGGTCGGGTCGACGGTGTCGTTGAGGATCGTCAGGTCGAGGCCGTAGCGGTCGGCGATCGGGGCCCAGTAGGCGACGCCGGCCCCGCCCAGCGGGTCGACCGCGAGCTTCAGGCCCGAGGCCCGGATCGCGTCCATGTCGACGACGCGCTCGAGCCCGGCGACGTACTCGCCGAGGAAGTCGTAGCGGTGCGTCGTCGCGGCGGCGCGCGCGCGGGGGTACGGCAGGCGCCGGACGCCGACCAGCCCCCCGGCCAGCAGCTCGTTGGCCCGCTGCTCGACCCAGCCGGTGGCGTCGACGTCGGCCGGGCCGCCGTGCGGCGGGTTGTACTTGAAGCCGCCGTCCTCGGGCGGGTTGTGCGACGGGGTGATCACGATCCCGTCGGCGAGGCCGGAGATCCGCGCGTGGTTGTAGGCCAGGATCGCGCGCGAGACGGCCGGCGTCGGCGTGTAGCCGTCGGCGGCGTCGATCATCACGGTCACGCCGTGGGCTGCGAGGACCTCGAGCGCGGTCATCCGCGCCGGCTCGGACAGCGCGTGCGTGTCGGCGCCCAGGAACAGCGGTCCGTCCGTCCCCTGCTCGGCCCGGTACTCGGCGAGCGCCTGGGTCACGGCGAGGATGTGCGCCTCGTTGAAGGATCCGCGCAGCGACGAGCCGCGGTGCCCCGAGGTGCCGAAGGCGACGCGCTGCTCCGCGGCGCCGGGGTCGGGCGAGACGGCGTAGTAGTCCGCGACCAGGCGCGGGATGTTGGCGAGCTGCGAGGCGGGAACCGGCTGGCCGGCGAGCGGGTGCGTCATGGCGCAAGGATACCCGGGCCCGCCGCAGCGCGTCAGGGCTCCGTCGGGCCGCCTCGCGGCCCCGCCGGTCCGCTGAACGGCGCGACG
>CAYZDB010000006.1:6126-27049 GCA_964476985.1 uncultured Acidobacteriota bacterium
ACGCCGTCTGGTACGCGACCGGCCGGCCGTGTACCGTCGCAGCCGCGTACTGGCGCCCTTCCATCGTCATCGCCAGGGCGCGTGCCACCTCGGCCGCGTTCATCCGGTCGACCATCAGCAGCGGGTCGCGGATCGCTCCGGCCTCGGTCACCACGAAGCGCACCAGCCCGCGGCCCTGCACGTCGACGTTGACGTAGCGGTGCGTGCCGGGCTTGGCCTGCGTCGGGTTGCTGACCAGCGCCGGCGGGATCACCCCCTCGACCGCGTTCGCCGCGCAGGCCCCGGCGGCGGCGCCGAGCAGTCCGACCGGCCCGCACGGCCCGGCCGTCACCAGCGCCACCACGCGTCCCTTGTCGCTCTCGCCGACGACCAGGGCGCGCGTCTCGCCGTCGGCCAGTTCCACCAGCGCCTTCGCGCCGGCGGTGTCGATGCTCAGCGCGTGCCGGGCGGGGTCGGTGCCGGGTCCGCCGTGCACGCTGAGCCGCCGCCCCCACGGGGCCGGCAGGTCGCCGTGGAAGTTCAGCTCCTGGCCCGGAGCCGCGGTCAGCAGGTAGCCCCAGGCCATGCCGATCGCCGTCTTCCCGCCGAAGCGCTGGGCCAGCCGGGCCAGGCCGTCGGCGTCGAGCGCCGGGCTTCCCAGCGCCACGACCGGCGAGCCAGACGGGTCGATCGGGCCGGCGGGCGTGATCTCGACGAAGCGCAACTCGTAGGCGCGCATCCCGGGATCCGCGCAGACCGCACCCGCAGCGGCGAGCGCTGCGCCGGGCGCGAGCAGTCCGAGGGCCAACGCGAAGAGAAAGCTCAGCCGATTGCCGCCGCGATCCCGGTTCCTGCCGCCGCGCCGCATGAGGACTCCTCGCCCGAGGCCTGCCTGACGAGGGGTGCAGTTGCGCCTCTCGAGCCGCCGGGCGGCTCGGGCCGGGAACGCCGTCACGCCCGTCCCCGGGCCCGGCGACCGCAACCATCATAGCGCCGGCGGTGGCCAGGGGCGGGTGCGCACGTCGCGAGCGCGGGGCTCCGGATCCGCAGCAGGTCCGGTGCCGGCCGGCGGCGCTGCCGCGCCGGAGCCGTCGCGCCGGGCCGCCTTGCCGACTTACGGTAGCTGTCCCCGGATCGGCCGGCTTACCGACTTACGGCAGCTGTCTCCGGATAGTCACCGGATCGTCAGGGGCATGTGGCGCATGTGGTCGGTGGTGCGGTGCTTGGTGGTGAGGTCGCGGTAGGCGCGGGTGACCTGCTCGGGGGTCAGGCCGACGGCCGGGGCCGCTTCCGCGGCCGGCACGCCGTGCTCCCAGGCGTAGAGCATCAGGTCGAGCAGCGGGAAGGGGAGCGAGAAGAAGAACTCCTCCTGCGTCTGCGCGGCGGAGTAGGTGTCGGACGAGGGCGGGCGCGCGGTGATCCCCTTCGGCACCCCCAGGTAGTCGGCCAGCGCGTAGACCTGCGTCTTGTAGAGGTGCTCGATCGGCTTCAGGTCGACCGCGATGTCGCCGTGCTTGACGATGAAGCCGACGACCCACTCGTTGCGGTTGCAGGTCCCGATCACGGCGCGGTTGAGCGCCTCGGCCCAGTAGTACAGCGTGGCGGTCCGCGAGCGCTGCTTCAGGTTGGTGGCGGCGACGATCTGCAGCAGCTCCTTCGGCCCCAGCCGCGTGGTCTCGACCCGCCCGTCCGCGAACTCCACCGTCAGCAGGAAGTAGTTGAGCCGGTCCTCGTCCAGCACGCCGGGCGGGAGGTGGATCTTGAAGCGGTCGCGGTCGGGGTCGAAGGCCGGGAAGACCCGGCGGATCGCCTCGGTCTGGTGGCGGTAACAGCCCAGCCCCTCGAGCGCCGGCGTGACGTCCTCCTTGATCATCTCGACGCCCAGCTGGGCCCCCAGCTCGCGCGCCAGCGCCTCGGACTCCGGGCTGGAGTGCCGGTCGGGCATCATCACGCCCAGCACCTTCTGCGGGCCGAGGGCCCGCGCCGCCAGGCACAGCACGACCGCGGAGTCGACGCCGCCGGAGACGCCGACGACGCCCCCGCCGCGCTTGAGCTCCCCGCGGACCTGCTGGGCGATGATCTGGCAGAGCCGCTCGGTCTCGGCGGCGGGGTCGATCCGGATCGCGTCGGGCGACAGCGGCATCTCTCGTCTCCTGTCTCGCTGCGGGCTCAGGGCTGCTCGCGCAGCGCCTGCTTCATGATCTTGCCGGACTCGTTCTTGGGAAGGTCCTCGCGGACCGCGTAGTGGGTGGGGGTCTTGTAGGGGGGCAGGCGCCGGCCGAGGAAGGCGCGCAGCGCCTCCAGGTCGGGCGAGGTGCCGGGGCGGAAGACGACGAAGGCCTTGATCGCCTCCCCCAGGATCTCGTCCGGGACGCCGATCACCGCCGCCTCGTGAACCTCCGGGAACTCCAGCAGCGCGTCCTCGATCTCCTTGGGCGAGATCCGGTGCGCGCCGGTCTTGATCATGTCCTTCTTGCGGCCGACGACCCAGAAGAAGCCGTCGGCGTCGCGCCGGCCCAGGTCCCCGGTGTGGTAGCCGTGGCGGTCCAGGACCTTGGCGGTCTCCTCGGGATCGCCCCAGTAGCCGCTCATGATGTTCGAGCCGCGCGCGCAGATCTCGCCGACCTCGTCGACCTCGCACTCGCGGCCGTCGTCGGCGCGCACGCTGAGCTCGACGTTGGGGATCGCGCGGCCGATCGACCCCAGCTTCTCCTGCAGCCGGTCCGGGTCGAGCCACGACAGCCGCGCCCCGGCCTCGGTCGCGCCGTACATCACGAAGATCCGCTTGCCCGGCAGCGCGGCGATCAGCCGCCGCGTCAGCTCCGGGCTCATCCCGCCGCCGGCCTGCGTGACGTAGCGCAGGGCCGGCAGCTGCCGCTCGGCCAGGTTGCTGCGGTTGAGCAGGATCGCGAAGGTCGAGGGGACGCCCGAGAAGCCGGTGCAGGCCTCGTTCTCCAGCGTGTCGAGCGCGGTGTTCGGGAACAGGAAGCGGTTCTCGACCGCGACCGAGCCGCCGGCGAAGGCGTGCGTGTTGAGCAGGGACTTGCCGTACACGTAGTAGAACGGCAGCACGTCGAGCACGCGGTCCGCCGCGGTCAGTCCCAGGTAGCCGACGATCGAGCGGGTGTTGGCGACCAGGTTCAGGTGCGAGAGGACCGCGCCGCGCGGCCGCCCGGTGCTGCCCGAGGTGTAGATGATCGAGGCCACGTCCAGGTCGACCAGGCCGGCGTCGGCCGGCTCCGGGCTCTCCGGCTCCGCCGCTGCCAGCGGCAGCGCGCGGATGTGGGCCGGCACCGGCTCGATCCGGGCCGGGTCGGGCACGACCAGCAGCGCCAGGTCGGGCAGCGCGCCGATCGCCTGCGAGACCGGCCGCTCGAAGCGCGGGCCGGCGATCAGCGCGACCGCGCCGCAGTCGTCGAGGAAGCCGCGCAGCGTCGGGCCGTCGGCCGCGGTGTTGAGCGGGACCGCGATCGCGCCCGACTTGAGGATCCCGTAGTAGGCCTCGACGTAGGTCCGCGAGTTGTGGCAGAGCAGGCCGACCCGGTCGCCGCGCCCGATCCGCTCGCGGCGCAGCAGGCGCGCGATCCGGTTGGCGCCGGCCTCGACCTCGCCGTAGCTCGCGACCGCCCCCTCGTGGACCAGGAACGGGGCCTCGGGCCGTCGCGCGGCCGCCCGCTCGACGAACTGGTGGACCAGCCACGCCTCGCCGTTCACGCCCCCTCCGCGCGGCGCGCCACCAGCGCGCGGAGCGCGCCGAGCGTGCCGAAGTTCTCCGCGGTCAGGTCGGCGCCGCCGAGCTGCAGGCCCAGCCGGGCCTCCAGCTCCGCGACCAGCGTCAGGACCGCGACCGAATCGAGCCCGGCCTCGACCAGCGGCCGGCCCTCGGGCCAGTCCGCCGGCAGGCCGCCGGGGAGCACCTCGCCCAGCAGCGCGGCCACGGCGTCGCGGGCCGGCGCGTTCACGCCGCGCCCCGCACGACGGCGAGCACCTCGTCGGTCCGCCGCGCCATCGTCGCCGGGTCGTCGGCCTCGATCACCAGCCGCAGCAGCGGCTCGGTGTTGGACGGCCGGGCGTTGAACCACCAGTCGCCGAACGAGACCTTGAGCCCGTCCATCCGCGAGACCGCGCCGCCCGGGAAGGCCGCGGCCAGCCGGTCGAGCACCGGCGCCACGGCCGGGACGCGGACGTTGATCTCGCCGCTCTGGGCGTAGCGCCGCAACGGCCGGACCGCCTCGGCCAGCGAGATCCCGCGCCGGTCGAGCAGGTTCACGACCGCGAACAGCGCGCGCAGCGTGTTCTCGGCGAACGACGGCGGGTCGAAGTAGTAGTGCCCCGACAGCTCGCCGCCGAAGACCCCGCCGATCGCGGCCAGCGTGCGCTTCATGTAGGCGTGACCGACGCGGCTCTCGACCGCCACGCCGCCGCCGCGCTCGATCTCTTCGGCCACCGCGCGCGACGAGCGCACGTCGTAGAGGACCTTGCCCCCCGGCCGGTGGGCCAGCACGTCCTGCGCCATCAGCGCGGTCGCCAGGTCGGCCGGGACGATCTCCCCGGTCGCGTCGACGAAGACGCAGCGGTCGGCGTCGCCGTCGAGCGCCAGCCCCAGGTCGGCCCGCTCGGCCACCACCGCGCGCCGCAGGTCGTCCAGCGTCTCGTGGTCGAGCGGGTTGGGGTGGTGGTGCGGGAAGCGGTCGTCCGGTTCGAAGTAGAGCGGGACGATCGCCAGCGGGGTGTCGCGCCGCATCAGCTCGGCGTAGTCCGGGCCGCCGACACCGTTCCCGGCGTCGACCACCACGCGGAACGGCCGTCTCGCCTCCAGCGCCGCGAGCGAGGCGTCGACGAAGGCGGCGCGCGGCGCGGCCTCGACGACGCGCCCGCGCCGCGCGGCGGCCGGGAAGCGGCCGGCGGCGACCAGGTCCCGCACCTCGAACAGCCCGGAATCGCCGCCGATCGGCAGCGCGTTCCGCGCGCAGATCTTCATCCCGTTGTCGGGCAGCGGGTTGTGCGAGGCGGTGACGACGATCGCGGCGTCGAACTCGCGCCCCGCGAAGTAGACCAGCGGCGACGAGGCGAGGCCGATGAAGGTGACGTCGACCCCCTGCGCCGTCAGCCCCTCGATCAGCGCCGCGGCCAGCGGCGGCGAGGAGCCGCGCATGTCGTGCCCGACCAGCGCGCGCTCCGGCCGCAGGTGGACCGCGACCGCGCGCCCGATCGCCTCCGCGGTCCGCTCGTCGAGCGCGTCGGGGTAGGGGCCCCGCACGTCGTAGGCCTTGAAGATCGCGGGCGGCGTCATCCCGTCTCCCCGGAAGAGGGCTCCATCCCTTGAAGTTATGGCCGGGGCCCCGGTCCGCGCATCACCGCGCGTCCCGCTCGGGGCGTCCGAAGTCGTCCGCCAGCCTCACGACGTCGTCCAGCTCGGGGGTGCTGACCTCGATGAACTCCGACTCCTCGAGCCCCTCGACCCGGTGGACCGTGCCCGGCCGGACGTGGACGACCATCCCGGGCGTGGCCTCGACCACGCGGTCCCCCAGCGTGACCCGCGCCCGGCCCCGGACGAACAGCCAGGCCTCCTCCTTGCGCTCGTGGTACTGCAGCGAGAACCGCTGGCCGGCGTGGACCACCAGCCGCTTCATCGCGATCCGCTCGCCGACGACGAGCCAGTCCTCGCGGCCCCAGGGCTTGGGGACAACTCGAACCTCGGGGAACGTCATCGGATCTTGCGAATCCATGGGCATCGGCGTCTTCTCTCCCGCAGGCGTCCGGGCGGGCTTACCCGATCCTCCCGGACTGTTCGACCGCGACGGTCACCCGACGACGGAATCGTTACGGGTGAACGGTTTTTGGGCGGCCCCGGCGGCCGGGTCGACCGAGGGGTGCGCTGCTCGGCACGATAAGTCTAACAAACACGGCAATATCCGGGCACGGCGCGGAGGGGCGCCCTGTGGCACGGGCCTTGATACACAAGCCGGTCGGAGGCGGCCTGCCTCGGGGGACGGCCAGCCCGTTTCGGGGTCCGAGAGGGAAGCGATGAGAAGGCTGTTCACGGTCCTGGTGGTCCTCTTTGCGGCGACCGGCGCGCTCTACGCCGGCACCATGAGCATTGCGTGGGACCCGGTCACCGACAGCGACCTCGCCGGGTACAAGGTCTATTACGGTACCGCCCCCGGCAATTACACGATGAGCAAGGACGTCGGGAACGCCACCTCGACGACGCTGAGCGCGCTCGACCCCTGCACCCGCTACTACGTGGCGGTCAAGGCGTACGACACGGGCGGGCTCGAATCGGCCTCCTATTCCAATGAGATCGCCGGGCTGCCACGCCCGGTGCTGAACACCGTCACGCCGGCCGCGGGCGACCAGGGCGCGAGCCTGACGCTCACGCTGGCGGGCGAGTCGTTCGACAGCGGCGCCACGGTCGAGTTCTCCGGCACCGGGATCACGGTCGTCGCCGTCCGGCGCGACTCGTGCTCGCAGCTGTCGGTCGACATCCAGATCGCCGCCGGCGCGCCGGTCGGCGCGCGCGACGTCACCGTGATGAACCCCGACCGCTCGTTCGGCACCAAGGCCGGCGGCTTCACCGTCAACACCAACGCCGCGCCGACCGTGTCGTCGACCAGCCCGGCCCCGGGGGCGACGAACATCGCGATCACCGTCAAGCCGACGGTGACCTTCAGCGAGAAGATGGATCCGGCCTCGATCACCGCCTCCACGGTCCGCCTGCTCGACTCGACGGGCGCCGCGGTCGCCCAGGCCGCCGGTTCGCCGAGCCTCTCGGCCGACGGCCTGACCGCGACGATCACGCCGGCCGCGAACCTGGGCTACTCGAAGACCTACCGCTCCAACGTGATCGGCGGAGCCTCGGGCGTGAAGGACATCACCGGCAAGACGATGGCCTCCGACTACACGCAGAGCCCGGGCTTCACGACCGCGGCCGCGCCGGACACGACGGCGCCGACCGTCAGCAGCACGAACCCGGCCGACGGCGCGACCAACATCGCGATCACGGTCAAGCCGCAGGTGGTCTTCAGCGAGGCGATGGACGCCGCGACGATCACCAGCAGCACGGTCCAGCTGCTCGACTCGACCGGCACGCCGGTGGCGCAGGCGGCCGGCTCGCCGGCCCTCTCGGCCGATGGCCTGACCGCGACGATCACCCCGGCCGCGTCGCTCAAGGAGCGCGCCACCTACCGGATCCGCGTGGTGGGCGGCAGCTCCGGAGCCAAGGACCGGGCCGGCAACGCGCTGGCGAGCACCTTCACGCAGGCGACCGGCTTCACGACCGAGAACCTGCCGCCGAAGGCGCCGACCAACAACCGCCGCTCGGACACCCGCTAGGTGACCAGGCCAGGGAGGGCCGACAGGGCGGCCGGGGGGCAGAGCGTCGCCCCCCGTCACCCTGATTACGAAAAAGGAATCGAGCCGGGTCCCGCCTGGGAACGGACCCGGCTCGATGCCGCTCCAAGGAACCTGCAAGCAGCTGTCGTACCAATCACTTAAGCCGTACGGACCGCGCCGCCTGGCGGCTGCGGGGCATGGAACGGTGATTGCTTAACTGGAACGGAAGCGTCCGAGTCGCGGGGGTCGGTACGGGGTGCGAGATGAGTTCCGGTGACGGAATCCGCGGACGGTGTGACGGCCCTGCCGGGGCCGGGATCCTCCGCGCTCCCGGGCGGCTTCTGCTGGTCCTGGCGCTGGTCATCCTGGCGGGCGGCGTCGCCGCGGCCGGGACGATCTCGCTGACGTGGGACCCGGTCGACGATCCGGACCTGTCCGGCTACCGCGTCTATTACGGCCTTGCGCCCACCGCGATGACCGCCGTCGCCGACGCCGGGCTCGAGACCGGAAAGACGATCGACGGCCTCGCCGACTGCGCGACCTGGTACCTGTCGGTCCGCGCCTACGACGGCGGGGGTCTCGAGAGCACCGAGTCGAGCAGCCTCGTGATGGGCTGGCCGCGCCCGGTCGTCACCGCCGCGCAGCCGCGCTCGATCCTCCCGGGCGAGACCGCGCTGCTGACGGTCACCGGCGTCAACTTCGATCCCGGCGTGCCGGGCGACGCGCGCCACCCCGGCGCGGCCGTCGTCTTCTCGCACCCGGGCCTGCGGGTCCTCGAGGTCTTCCACGACGCCTGCGGCCAGCTCCGCGTGCGCGTCGAGGCCGTGGCCGACGCCCAGCCGGGCTGGTCGGCGCTGACGGTCCAGAACGTCGACGTCTCGTGGGACGACCCGAGCATCCACCCGCAGGTCTTCGGGACGCTCGAGCAGGGACTCGAGGTCCGCTCGCCCCAGACCAACGACGCGCCGACCGTGGCCGGCAGCGCGCCCGCCCCCGGCGCGACCGACGTCGCGTCCAGCGTCCAGCCCTCGATCAGCTTCAGCGAGCCGATCGACCCGGCCAGCGTCACGGCGCTCACCGTCCGGCTGCTCGATTCCGCCGGCGCCGCCGTGGCCCAGGCCGCCGGCTCGCCGTCGGTCAGCGGCAACCTGGTCACGATCCGCCCGGCGCAGGCGCTGCGCGCCAGCACCGCCTACCGGATCGAGATCACGGGCGGCGCGGCCGGCGTCAAGGACCTGACCGGCCTGCCGCTCGAGGCCACCTGGCGCCTCGATCCGGCCTTCACCACCGCCGCCGCCCCCGCGCCGACCGACGCCGTGATCGTCGGCAGCGAGCCGGCCGCCGGCGCCACCGGCGTCAGCGTCGCCAGCCGCGAGGTCCGGGTCACCTTCGACCGCGACATGCGGGCGCTCTCGTCGGTCGCCAACCCGGCCACGCTGCAGAAGGCCTTCCGCGTGCTGTACGGCACCAAGGCCCTGTCCCACGCCTCGGGCTCGCCGGCCTTCGAGAACGACGGCCGCACCGTCGTGATCCGGCTGCGCGACCCGCTGCAGGCCGGCCTGGCCTACACCACCAGCGTCAACCTGGCCGACGCCAAGCTGCGCAAGACGCTCATCGACTCCGGCCACGCCGATCTCGCGATGAGCCGCCCCTGGAGCACTTCCCCGGCCTGGAAGACGGTCGAGGCGCTGGTCGCGGCCGAGGCCCGGGTCGCGGGCGCGGAGTCGGGCGTGCCGCTGCTGATCGGCGGAAGCGGCCCGTCGCCGCAGAACGCCGCGGTCTCGATCAACGCCGAGTTCCGGCTGACCTTCGCCGAGCCGGTCTCCGCCTCCACGGTGACCCCCGCGACGGTGCGCATCCTCGCCGGCGGCAAGGCGCTGGGGCTGGCCGAGCGGCCGCGGTTCGAGGACGGCGGGCGCACGGTCGTGATCCGCGCGGCCGGTCCGCTCGCCCCGGGCAAGATGCACAAGATCCAGGTCCGCACCGGCCGCAAGGGCGTGATGCTCGCGGTCTCCGGCGGCGGCTCCGCTCCGATCGGGGCGCCGCGCCTGATCTATGTCCACTTCGCGACCGAGGTCTCGGCGGCGGCACAGAGCCAGAGCCTCGGGCTGGGAGAGTGACGATGAGCCTCCGTCGCCCGTTCCACGCCCGCCGGACGCCGCGCCTCGCGCCCGGACTCGTGCTCGGCCTCCTGCTCTGCGGCGCCGCCGCGCCGGCCTTCGCCGCCGACCTGACGGTCGCCTGGAAGGCCAGCGACGACGAGGTCACCGCCGGCTACGACGTCGAGGTGCTCGACCTGGAGGGCGAGGTGCTCCAGACGCTCGACGCCGGCGACGCGACGCGCCTGGTGATCCCCGGCCTGGCCGACGGCACGGTCTACCGCGTCCGCGTCCGTCCCTACGACAAGTGGGGTCACCGCGCGCGCGAGGCCAGCCGCGACCTCGTGACCTATCCCGCGCCGCGCGTCGACGCGGTCGTCGCGGCGCCCGAGCCGGGCCAGCGCGGCGAGGCCGTGCTGCGTGGCGTCAACGTCGCGCCGGGCGCGCGCGTCGTGCCGGTCCGCGCGGGGCTGCGAACTGGCGCGGTGCGCGTGCTGGCCCACGACCGCGTGGCGGTCGAGGTCTCGCTGGCGCGCGGGGCGCGCCCGCTCGCGCCGGGCGACCTGCTGGTCGTCAACCCGGTGCGGCGCACCGAGGAGTACCTGAACGTCCACCGCGAGCTGCTCGACGTCGACGGCTCGGGCGGCGCCGACCTGGCCGACGCGCAGTCGATCCGGCAGGCGTCGGGACCGAAAGCAGGGGAGGCGGGCTTCGACCCGGCGCTCGATCTGAACGGCGACGGCGCAATCGACGAGGCCGACGCGGTGATGATCGAAGCGATCCTGGCGCCCCCCAGCCCCCCGGCGGGGCCGGCGCCTTGACCCGCGGCGCCGCGCCCGCGAGATTCGCCCCCGTGGGCGAAACGCGCGCAGCGGACGCGGTGACCGCGCCCCGGGACGGCTCCGCCGCGCCCGATTCGTTCTTCCGCAAGGTCGTCGAGGGGATGCGCTGCGCGATCATCACGGTCGATCGCGGCGGCCGCGTCCTGACCGTCAACCAGCTCGCGCGCGAGATCCTCGAGCTGCCGGCCGACGCCCCCTCGGGCCGCCCGGTCGAAGAGGTCTTCGCCGCCCACCCGCGGCTGGCGGCGGTGTTGCGCGACTCGCTCGAGATGACCTTCCTGCCCAACCGCGCCGAGATGGAGATCCGCTCGCGCGAGGACGACGGGCGGACGATCGGCTTCACGATCAGTCCGATCCCGGGCGACGGCGGGCCGGAGGGGGTCGCGCTGTTCTTCAAGGACCTGACGCTGGTCGAGCGGCAGGAGGAGCAGGAGCGGCTGCGCGACCGGCTGGCCGCGCTGGGACAGATGGCCGCCAGCCTGGCGCACGAGATCCGGAACCCGCTGGCCTCGATCGACGTCACGGCGACGCTCCTGCTGCGCAAGCTGGGGGACGGCAACGGGGTCCAGGAGCTGGTCGAGAAGATCGCCGAGGACGTGCGGCGGCTCAATCGCACCGTCACCGGCGGGCTCGAGTTCGCGCGCGCGCTGACGCTGGAGAAGGCGCCGCAGCCGCTGCCGCCGCTGCTCGACGCCGCGCTCGAGGAGGCGCGTCACCGCTTCCCGGGCGGCGCGGTCGAGATCGAGCGGGCCTACGCGCCGGGGCTGCCCGACGCGGAGGTCGACGGCCACCTGCTGCGCCAGGCGCTGGTCAACGTGATCGCCAACGCGCTCGAGGCGCTGGGCGGGAAGGGCCGGCTGAAGCTCGCGGCGCGCGCGATCGAGCGGCCGGGGCGCGCGCCGGTCGCGATCGACATGCTGATCCAGGACGACGGCCCGGGGATCCCGGCCGAGGTCCGCGAGAAGATCTTCCACCCCTTCGTCACGACCAAGAAGGGCGGCTCGGGGATCGGCCTCGCGATGGCGCGCAAGATCGTCGAGTGCCACCATGGGCTGATCGACGTCTGCAGCTCGCCGGGCGAGGGAACCGCCTTCCGGATCCGGATCCCCTGCCGCGAAAACCAGCCGTAAGCGCCGCCCCGCCCGGCGGCGGACACACCCGGGGAGACGACAGCGATGCGCAAGATCCTCGTCGCCGAAGACGAGCGCAACCTCCGCGAGGGGGTCGCCGAAGCGTTCCGCGATGCCGGCCACGAGGTGGTCGAGGCCGAGGACGGCCTCGTCGCGCTCAAGGCGATCGAGGAGCAGGTCTTCGACCTGATCATCACCGACTACAAGATGCCGGGCTGCGACGGCCTCGAGCTGATGCGCCGGCTGCGCCTGATGAACGACACCACGGCCGTGATCATGGCCACCGCTTACGGCACCGTCGAGGGCGCCGTCGAGGCGATGCGGCTGGGGGCGTTCGACTACATCCAGAAGCCGTTCAACCTGGGCGAGCTGGAAATGCGCGCCAACCGCGCGCTCGAGATCCGGCGGATGGAGGCCCGGCTGCAGGCGCTCGACCGGCGCGAGCTGGTCCAGCGCTTCGACAACATCGTCGGCGAGTCGCCGGGGATGAAGCGGGTCTTCGACGTCGTCGGGAAGGTCGCCCCGTCCAATGCCACGGTGCTGATCCTGGGCGAGACCGGGACCGGCAAGGAGCTGATCGCCGAGGCGATCCACCGCCACTCCGGCCGGCGCGAGGGGCCGTTCGTCAAGGTCAACTGCGCGGCGCTGCCGGAGAACCTGCTGGAGTCCGAGCTGTTCGGCCACGAGCGCGGCGCCTTCACCGGCGCCGACCGGCAGCGGGTCGGGCGCTTCGAGCTGGCCAACGAGGGGACGCTGTTCCTGGACGAGATCGGGACGATGTCGCCCGGCACGCAGGCCAAGGTGCTGCGCGTGCTGCAGGAGCGGGAGTTCGAGCGGCTGGGCGGGACGCGGACGATCAAGTCCGACGTCCGCGTCGTGGCCGCGACGAACCGCGACCTGGAGGACGCGATCGCCAGCGGCGGGTTCCGCGAGGACCTCTACTACCGGCTCAACGTGGTCTCGATCCGGATGCCGCCGCTGCGCGAGCGCAAGGAAGACATCATCCCGCTGGCGACCTTCTTCCTGCACCGCTTCGCCGACGACCTGAAGAAGCCGGTCCGCGGCTTCTCGCCGGCCGCGCTGCGCGTGCTGACCCGGCACCACTGGCCGGGGAACATCCGCGAGCTGGAGAACACGGTCGAGCGCGCGGTGCTGATGGCCGACAGCGACATCGTCGAGCCCAAGGACCTGTCGGTGGCCGGCCACGAGTCCGGCCGCGACGACCGCGGCGGGCGCGTCGGCTCGGTGCTGCGCCTGCCGGCCGAAGGGGTCCCGCTCGACGACCTCGAGAAGATGGCCATCCTGGAAGCGCTGCGGATGAACGACTGGGTCCAGAAGGACGCCGCGCGCTTCCTGGGGATCAGCAGCCGCGTGATGAACTACAAGATCCAGAAGTACGAGATCACGCACTCGCGCTGGAACCGCAACCGCACCCCGGCCTGACGGCCGTTACCGCTGCGCGAAGAACTCCGCCAGCGCGTCCTTGACCCGCAGCACCTCGCGCTCCCCCAGCCGGTTGAAGAACGGCAGCGCGATCGTCCGCGCCGCGACCGACTCGGTCACCGGGAACATCCCTTCACGGAGCCCGAAGCGCTCGCGGTAGAAGGGCTGCAGGTGGATCGGCGAGAAGTAGTTGCGGCAGCCGATCCCGCGGGCGCGCAGGTGCTCGAGCAGCGCATCGCGCTCCTCGCGCCCGTACTTCGGGGCCAGCGCGACCACGTACACGAACCACGAGATCCGCTGCCCCGGCGCGGCCGGCGGCGGCAGGACCAGCTCCTCGATCCCGCCGAGGTGCTGCTGGTAGAGGTCGACCACCTGCTGGCGCGCGGCGACGAACTCCTCGAGCCGTTCCAGCTGCGCGATCCCCAGCGCACAGAGGATGTCGGGGATCCGGTAGTTCCAGCCCAGGCGCTCGTGGGCCAGCCAGCTCCCGTCCGCCCCGCGCCCCTGGTTGCGCAGCGAGGAGAGCAGCGCCGCCAGCTCGCCGTCGTCGGTGACGACGATCCCGCCCTCGCCGGTCGTCATCTGCTTGTTGGGGTAGAAGGCGAAGATCCCGGCGCGGCCGAAGGTCCCGGCCTTCTTCCCGTCGATCGTCGAGCCGATCGCCTCGCAGGAGTCCTCGATCACCGCCAGGCCGTGGCGCGCGGCGATCGCGTTGTAGGCCGGCATCGGGCAGGGGCGGCCGAAGACGTGGACCGGGAGCAGCGCCTTCGTCTTCGGCGTGATCACGGCTTCTGCAGCAGCCGGGTCCATGTCCCAGGTCACGGGGTCGATGTCGGCGAAGACCGGCGTCGCTCCCTCGAAGAGCAGGCAGTTGGACGAGGCGACGAACGAGAACGGGGTCGTGACGACCTCGTCCCCGGCGCCGATCCCGAGGGCGTGGACGATCAGGTGCAGCCCCGCGGTCCCCGACGAGACCGCGACCGCGTGGCGGCTGCCGGCGTAGCGGGCCATCGCCTCCTCGAACTGCGCGAGGCGGGGACCCAGGCTGAGCTGGCGGTCCCGCAGGACCTCGACCACGGCGGCAATTTCGCGCTCCCCGACGTCCGGGCCGGAGAGCGGGATCTCCTCGTGCGGTGCCAAGCGAACCTCCTCGAGGCAAGTTAATGCAGACCCGCCCTCCGGGCGACCCCGCGGCGGACGGGGCGGACAGCTGCGAACGGGGCCGGACCGGGCGTCGGCCGCGATTTGATCTATCCTCGGCCGGGGGCAGGGACGGGCGGACCGAGCGCGTGACGGGCGAAGACGGCGGCCGGGGGCACGAGGGGAGCGGGCGGGACCGGTCCGCGCCGTCCGTCCGGCCGGGCCGGCTGGCCGCGCTGGGCCGCTCGCTGGTCCCGTGGCTGGCCTGGAACGGCCTGCTGGTCGGGGCCCTCGCCGCCTACGCCGTGCTGGTCGAGCCGAACCGGATCGTCGTCGAGAAGGCCTCGTTCGAGATCCCCGGCCGGGCCGAGACGCGGCGCGAGGGGACCTACCGGATCGCCTTCGTCTCCGACTTCGACCTGCTCGGCCCCCCGGGGCGCTTCGAGCGGCGGGTCCGCGACCGGATCAACGCCCTGAAGCCCGACCTGATCGCGATCGGCGGCGACATCTTCGGCGGCGACGGCGGCCCGCCCCCCGAGGCGACGGTCGCGAAGATCCGCGAGTGGCTGTCCGGCTTCCAGGCGCGCGACGGCGCGGTCATCGCCTGGGGCGAGCAGGAGTCGAACTGGCCCGACCTGGCGCGCCGTGCGCTCCCCCCGGCCGTCCGCGAGATCGACGCCTCGTGCGAGGTCGTGGCGGCGGGTGAGGCGCGGCTCCGGATCTGCGGCCCCAACGGCCTCTACGCGCCGCTCGACGTCCAGCCGCAGAACGGCGGCGCGCTGCGCGCCTCGTGGGGCCGGACGCTGACCGTCGCCCGCTACACCGGCCCCGGGGCCGAGGGCTGGACCGGCGTCGACGCGACCGTGCGCTTCCGCTTCCACAGCGTCGAGGACGGGCCGGGGCTCGCCGTACTCGAGCGGCCCGGTGCGCCCGGCTACCGGCTGCGCGTCGAGCCCCGCCAGCTGCGCTGGGAGGTCGTGAGCCCGCCGGGCGCCGACTATTCCGGCCGCACCCGCGACGCCGGCGGGCGGCTGGAGCCGGGCCGCAGCTACCGCGCGCGGGTCCGCGTCGAGCCGGCGGCCGCGGGGACCGTCGTCCGCTCGCGGATCTGGCCGGCCGACGCGCCGGAGCCCGCCGGCTGGCCGATCGAGTTCGTCGACACCGCGCCGGGGCGGCCCGGCGCCGGCAGCGTCGGGATCGTCGCCGGTGGTGGCTGGACCGGCTCCAACTGGACGGTCTTCGACTCCGTCGAGGTCCGCGACCTGGCCGGAGGCCTCCTGCTGGCCGAGGAGTTCGACGACGCGGAGCGCGTGAAGCGGACCTGGGACCGGCCCGGGAGCGCGACCGCCGACTTCGACGCGACGATCGTGGTCGGCCACAGCCCGATCGAGTTGTTCGGGCTGCCGACCGACACCCCGACCGCGATCGACCTGTTCCTGGCCGGGCACACCCACGGCGGGCAGGTCCGGCTGCCGTTCTTCGGCCCGCTGCACCTGGACGACGGCTGGCCGCGCAACTGGTCCGAGGGGATGGTCCGGCTGGCCCACGGCTCGACCTGGCTCTACGTCACGCGCGGCGTCGGCAGCAGCAAGGTCCCGGTGCGCTTCCTCTGCCCGCCGGAGATCACCGAGCTCACGATCTACGTGCGCTGGCGCCCCCCGCGCTAGCCCGGATAGGATGCGCGGCATGAGCGACCAGCGGGCCGACTGGCACACCTACTTCATGAACATCGCGCGGCAGGTCGCGACCCGCAGCACCTGCGACCGCAAGCACGTCGGCGCGGTCATCGTGCGGGCCCGGACGATCCTCTCGACGGGTTACAATGGCTCGATCCGCGGCCTCGCGCACTGCGACGAGGTCGGCCACCTGATGGAGGACGGCCACTGCGTGCGCACCGTGCACGCGGAGGCCAACGCCATCGCGCAGGCGGCGCGGAACGGCGTGGCGATCGACGGGGCCGAGATCTACATCACGGCCAGCCCCTGCTGGGGCTGCTTCCGGCTGCTCGCCAACTCCGGGATCCAGCGGATCTACTACGGGGAGTTCTACCGGGACGTCAAGATCCACGACTTCGCCGAGGAGGCGGGGATCGAGCTGGTGGACCTGTCCGGGCCGTAAGTCGCGACCAGAGGCGGGCGGCACGACGCCGCCCTATGTTCGACCGGAGGGAGCCGAGCCGGCTCCGGCCGCCCCGGGGGGGACGACCGGGAGATTCCAGGGTGCAGGGATTCGGAAGTTCGAAGATCGGGCGGGTCGCGCTGGTGCTCGCGCTGGCCGCGCTCGTGGCCGTGGGCGGGGCCGAAGCCGCCACGAAGAAGAAGCGGAAGCCGGCGAAGAAGGTGGCCCCCAAGCCGCCCCCGGCCGCCGTCTGGCACGTCGAGACCCCGGAAGGGAGCGTCCTCGACTCGCGGCAGGGGGACCTGGCGGTCAACCCGGCCTCCGTCACGAAGGTGGCCACGACCCTGTGGGCGCTCGAGACCCTCGGGCCCGACCGCCGGTTCGAGACCCGCTTCCTGGCCCGCGGGACGGTCGACCGCAGCACCGGCACGCTGCACGGCGACCTGCTGGTCGAGGGGGGCGGCGATCCCGACTTCCACGTCGAGAACGCGATGCTCGTCCTGGCCGAGCTGGACCGGCTGGGGATCCGCCGCGTGACCGGCGAGCTGGTCGTCGACCACGCCTTCTGGATGGGGTGGGAGGACGGCTCGGAGGGGCGGCAGCCCGACCCGCAGGCCCGCGCCGCGCAGATGGGACAGCGGCTGAAGAGCGCGCTGCAGCCGCGGGCCTGGAACAAGTGGACCCGCTCGGTCTGGCAACGGACCGCGCCGGCGGCCGGGGCGGGCGGGCGCATTCCGTCGTTCACGATCGCGGGCGCGGCGCGCGCCGCCGACCCGCTGCCCGAGCCGACGACGCTGCTGGTGGTCCACCGCTCGCGCCCGCTGGTGCAGACCCTGCGGGCCTTCAACAACCACTCCAACAACGACATCGAGCGGATCGGCGACCACATGGGGGGCGGCGCCGACCTCGCCGCCTGGCTGACCGAGCGCTGGCAGCTCGAGCCGGGGACGCTGCGCTTCGAGACGACCTCCGGGCTGGGGGTCAACCGGATCTCGCCGCGGCTGATCGTGCACCTGCTGCGCGACCTGTCGTTCACGGCGGAGCGGCTGGGGCTCCAGCTCGACCAGTTGCTGCCGACCAGCGGCTGCGACGACGGCACGGTCGCGGCCTTCTTCCCGCGGCTGGGAACCGGTCCCTACATCGCGTCGGTGACCGGCAAGACGGGGACGCTGATCACGACCGACAATGGCGTCTCGGTCTTCGCGGGGATCGCCCGCACCGCGGAAGGGGAGCAGCTCTTCGCGGTCGCGGTCCCCAACGCGCGCGGCCGGCTGCGCGCCGCACGGCGGGTCGAGGAGGACTTCGTGCTGCGGCTGGTCGACCGGCTGGGCGGGCCCGAGGCGCGGGCCTGCGCCGCGCCGCTTCCCGGCCGGCTGACGATGGCCGAGGTCGAGAACCCGTTCGTCCCGCGGCCGCGCGTCACGCCGGCCGAGGCGGCGAGCCGCGGCGCGGTGCCGGGCGGCGGGCCGTAGGGGCCGGCCCCCAAAAAACGAAAGGGCCGGCCCAGCGGCCGGCCCCCACGGAGGTCGCTCGCGCCGGCAGGCCGGCGCGGCCCCTCTCAGCTACAGGTAGAACGACAGCATCAGGTACCAGAGCGGGTTGCGGCGGTCGATCTTGCCGGTCCGGCGCTGGTAGTCGAAGTAGTCGGTCGAAACGACGTTGGACGGCACGTAGCTGTAGTAGATGTCCTGGACCTCGTCGGTCGACTTCCGGTTCTCCCAGCCCGCCATGATCTTGAGGTTGTTCTTGCGCAGGTAGTAGTTGAAGGCGACGCCCCACTCCTCGTAGTCCTCCTGCACGGTCACGAGGTTCGGCAGGGCGAACGTGACCGGCACGCCGGGGTCGTCGGGGGTCAGGGCGGGCGGCCCGTAGGGCAGCGGGATCAGGGTCGGCTCGTCGAACGAGATCGAGGCCCAGCGCGCCGCGATCTGCGCCTTCGGCGCGACGAAGACGCCGAGTTCGGCCTGCAGCACGCTGAACGGCGCGTTCCGCCGGAAGGTGCTCACGGCGTCGGCCGGGATCTGGTTCGGCGCCTCGGGCAGGTCGGTGTTGGACCAGCTGCCGCCGTCCTCCCACTCCAGGTCCTGGTAGCTCAGGGCGAAGGTCAGCGCCGAGCCGCGGATCGCGACGAACCCCTCCCAGCCGCGCGTCGAGTAGGGATTCGACTCGCAGTCGCTCGAGAGCCCGTCGAGGCACAGCATCCCGGTCTCGGTGTCGACCTCCCCGCCGTTGTAGTTGTCGACGTAGGAGAAGCCGAAGGCGTACTGGAGGTCCGTCGGCTTGGAGAGCCCGGTCAGGTCGTAGTCGAAACCGCCCTTGTTCTGGAACTCGACGCGGGCCGTGATCTGGGGCCGGTCGTCGTCACCGCTGACCCGGGTCCCCTGCGCCTCGCTGTCCTGCAGCGCCAGGCTGGCGACGAACCGGCTGTCCCAGAACCGCCCGACGCCCATCGCGCCCGGGGCGTAGCTCGGGTCGACCGCCTCGGCCGCGCCGGAGAAGCTGGCGAAGAGCTGCTTGTACTGCTCGACGTTGGTGAAGAAGTCGAACGGCGCCCGGAACTGGCCGAACAGCCCGTAGATCTTCTTCTCGTCGCCCAGCCGGACGTACGCGTCGAGCAGTTCGCCCTTCCCCTCGCCGAACTCGCCCTCGAACTTGTAGCCGATCCAGTCCGCGAAGACGTGCCCCTCGAGGATCATCCGGGCCCGCAGCAGCGTGAACGAGTCGTCGTAGGGATAAGAGGTGCTCTTCCGGTTGGGGATGGTGTTGGGCTGCTGGGTCAGCGGGTCGAGCGCGTTGAACCAGTCGTACAGCCCGCCGTCGAAGTCGACCGTGAGGTGCTCGCGCGACAGCTGCGGCTGCAGCAGCGCGTGCGCCTCGAGCGAGAAGTGCTCGCCCTGCGCGATCGAGATCCCGTCCTCGCTGGCCTTGAGCGACCACTCCGTCCCGCCGGCCGGTTTCGCCTCGGGCGGAGTTCCGGCCTCGGCCTTCGCCTCGTCCGGCTTGGGCTCCTCGCTCTTCGGCGGCTCCGGCGGCGCCTCCTGGGCGACGGCGAGGGTGGCCGCGGCCGGGAGGGCAAGGAGCGCAAAGAGCAGGAGTCCGGCACTGAGACACATCCGCGTCATGACCGCTCTCCTCGGCTCAGATGTAGAAGGCGATCATCGCCAGGAAGGTGTCGATGGACCGCTCGTACTTGCCCGAGCCCACGAACGCATCGTCGTCGTAGGTCTCGGTCGTGTTGCCGTAGTTGAACATCAGCTTGAGGTTGTTCTGGAAGAGATAGTAGTTGGTGCCGATGTTCCACTGCTTGATCTCGAAGTCGCTGATGATCGAGCCGTCGCCGAAGGTGACGTCCACCGGGTCCTTGAACTTCAGCCGGTCGTAGCGCCCCGCGATCTCCCACTTGGGGGTCACGAAGACGCCGGCCTCGAGCGCGTAGGCGTCCAGGTCGATGTCGGCGTCGTTGCCGTTCTTGTCGGCCGCGGCGCGCTCCTGCGACTCCAGCTGGTAGGTGGCGTTGATCTGGAAGATCTTCCCGCGCAGGGCGCCGAAGAACTCGATGTTGTCGCGCGAGCGGTTGTCCCAGGTGCAGCTCCTGCTGGTGCCGATCACGCAGGGATAGTCGTCGGAGGACTTGTCGAGCCGCTCCGGCTCGGTCGAGCCGTCGTCGATCGCGACGTCGCCGACCAGCGTGCTGCGGGGGTTGCTCTGGTAGGCCACGCCGACCGTGTACTCGAGCTTCTCGGGGTGCTCGATCGCGGTCGCGAGGTACTTGAATCCGCCCTCGTTCTGGAACTCGAAGCGGGCGCCCAGCAGCAGCGCGCCGTCGTTGACCGTGGTGTTCGGCCCGTTGCCGTTGCCGACCATCGCGGCCCAGTTGAGGCGCTTGTTCTTGGTGTTGCCGCGGTACATCACGCCGATGTCGCGGTTGGCCGGCGTGATGAAGAGGCTGGCCGCGGGCCGCTCGATGAACATCAGGGTCTTCGAGCTGTAGAGGTCGAACAGGTCGTAGGGCTTCTTGAACTGGCCGACCCGCCAGCGGTTGTAGTCGCTGAAGTCCATGTCGACGTAGAGGTCCGTCGCCCGCGTCTTGCCCAGCCCGAAGTCGACCTCGAGCTTGTACTTGAACCAGGGGGCGAAGGCGCCGCCGCTGAGCGAGACGCGCGCCCGGCGCATCGAGAAGTCGGTGATCGGGTCGATGTCGGTGTCCTCGACGCCGTCGTAGAGCGAGCCCGAGAAATCGAAGTCCTCGTCGAGGTAGGTGAAGAGGCCCTGCAGCTGGACGCCGAAGGTCATCGAGTAGTCGCCCTCCTTGACCGTGAAACCCTTCCACGGGAAGGACGGCTTCTTCTCGGGTTCCGGGGTCGTCGCTGCCTCCTCGGCTGCGAAGACGGCTCCGGCCGCCACCACCACGAGGCAGATCACCACCAGCGCCCGCCATGCCATGCGCATCTCTCGTTCTCCTCTCTTCGTCCCGGCCACCGGCCGCGCCGTGGGGAAGTCGGCGCGGTGCCGCGAGGCGCATCCCGGCCGCGGGAGCGCGGCCCCCGGGACACCAGGCCGGCGCAGGATATCGAAGCCGCCGGGGCGCGCACAATACCGGGTTAGCCGGGCGGTGCGGGTCGCAGCCCGCGAAAAGCGCGCGGCGCGGCGCGGGGCTTCGACGCCGGCCGTCGTTCGCGCGATCCTAGGGCCGATGACCCGGCCGACGCGCTGCCTGCCGCTCGCCGCTGCCGCGGCGCTGATCGCCCTGGCGGGGCTCCCGGCGGCGGCCCCGCGGGTGGTCGCCGGGCCGGAGGACCCCGCCGCCGTCGCCGGGCCCCCCGCGGCCGCTCTGACC
>CAYZDB010000007.1:0-24089 GCA_964476985.1 uncultured Acidobacteriota bacterium
CCCTCGCACTGGCTGTCGACGGTGCAGGCGTCACCGACGGGACGGAGTGGATCGTCTCGCACTACCGCTACGCCAAGCGATGAGCGGGGCGCCGCCGGTCGTCGAGCTGCGCGGCGTCACCCGCGTCTTCGAGGAAGGGGCGGCGCGGCGCGCCGTGCTGCAGGACGCCTCGGCGGCGATCCGCGCCGGCGAGATCGCCGTGCTGCTGGGGCGCAGCGGCTCGGGCAAGTCGACGCTGCTCAACCTGGTCAGCGGGATCGACCTCCCGAGCGCGGGCGAGGTGGTCGTCGACGGCGTGCGGATCGACGCCCTCTCCGAGCGCGAGCGGACGCTGTTCCGGCGCCGGCGGATCGGCTTCGTCTTCCAGTTCTTCAACCTGATCCCGACGCTGACGGTCGAGGAGAACCTGCTGCTGCCGCTCGAGCTGAACGGGCCGATCGGCCCGGCGGAGCGGGAGCGGGCGCGCGCGCTGCTGGAGGAGGTCGAGCTGGCCGACCGCGCGGGGAGCTTCCCCGACCGGCTCTCCGGCGGCGAGCAGCAGCGCGTGGCGGTGGCGCGCGCGCTGGTCCACGCGCCGGCGCTGATGCTGGCCGACGAACCGACCGGCAACCTCGACCTGGAGACCGGGCGCAAGGTGCTCGACCTGCTCGACCGGCTGACGCGCCGCGAGGGGCGAACGATGCTGATGGTCACGCACAGCCCGGAGGTCGTCGGGCTGGCCGACCGCGTCTTCGCGATCGAGGGCGGGAAGCTGGTCGAAAGGACGCCGTGATCCCGCTGCTCGCGCGCTCCGCCCTGCGGCACGCGCTGGGCCACCCGTGGCAGCTCGCGCTGTCGGTGCTGGGGGTGGCGCTGGGGGTCGCGGTCGTCGTCGGGATCGACCTGGCGTCGGACAGCGCGAACCGCGCCTTCGCGCTCTCGACCGAGGCGATCACCGGGCGCACCACGCACCAGGTCTTCGGCGGGCCGGCGGGGTTGCCGGACGAGGCCTACCGCGCGCTCGTGGTCGAGGCCGGGGTGCGGCCCGCGGCGCCGGTCGTCGAGGGATTCGCGGCGGTGCCGGGACGCGCCGGGACGACGCTGCGCGTGCTGGGGATCGACCTGTTCGCGGAGCCGCCGTTCCGGGCCTACCTCGCCTTCGGCGCCGGTCCGGGGGCGCGCGGTGCGAGCCCGCCCGACCTCGCCGCCTGGCTGACGCTGCCGGGTGCGATCGCGCTCTCGCCGTCGACCGCGCGCGCGCTGGGGCTGGGGCCGGGCGACAGGCTGGAGATCGAAACCGGCGGGACGCGGCGCACGGTCGTGCTGGCCGGGCTGATCGAGCCGGGGGACGAGCTGGCGCGGCGCGCGCTCGAGGGGCTGGTGCTGGCCGACGTCGCGACCGCGCAGGAGCTGCTGGGGCTGACCGGGCGGCTGACGCGGATCGACCTGATCGTGCCCGACGGCGCGGCCGGCGAGGCGACGCTGGAGCGGGCCCGCGCCGTGCTGCCGCCGGGGGCGACGCTCGTGCGCGCCGCGGCGCGGACGGCGTCGATGCAGTCGATGACCGGCGCCTTCCGGCTCAACCTGATGGCGCTGTCGCTGCTGGCGCTGGTCTGCGGCGCGTTCCTGATCTACAACGCGATGACCTTCTCGGTGGTGCAGCGCCGGCCGCAGATCGGGCGGCTGCGCGCGCTGGGCGTGACGCGGCGCGAGATCCTGGGGAGCGTGCTGGGCGAGGCGGCGGGGATCGGCCTCGCGGGCACGGCGCTGGGGCTGCTGCTGGGGATCGTGCTCGGGCGCGGGCTGGTCGTGCTGGTCACGCAGACGATCAACGACCTCTACTTCGTGCTCACCGTGCGCGAGGCGATCGTCGCGCCCGGGCCGCGGCTCAAGGGGGCGGCGCTGGGGCTGGCCGGGACGCTGCTCGCGGCCCTGGCGCCGGCGCTCGAGGCGACGGCGGTGCCGCCGGTCACGGTCCTGTCGCGCTCCGCCGTCGAGGCCCGGCTGCGGCGCGGGCTGCCCGCGCTGACCGGCGCGGCGCTGGGCCTGCTGGCGCTGGCCGCGTTGCTGCTGGCGATCCCGACGCGCAGCCTGCCCGTCGCCTTCGGCGGCGTCTTCGCGGTGATCCTGGGCTGCGCGCTGCTGACGCCGGCGGTCGTGCTGGCGGCGGCGCGGGCGCTCGCGCGGCCGGCGTCGCGGCTGTTCGGGATCCTGGGCGGGATGGCCGCACGCGGCGTCGCGGCGGGGCTGTCGCGGACCGGGGTCGCGACCGCGGCACTGATGATCGCGATCTCGGTCGCGGTCGGGGTCGGCGTAATGATCGCCAGCTTCCGGCAGACGGTGATCCGCTGGCTGGACTACTCGCTGGCGCCCGACGTCTACGTTACGGCGCCCAGCACGATCGGCTCGCGCAGCGAGACGCCGCTCGACCCGGCGCTGGTTGCGGCGCTGCGCGAAGCGCCCGGCGTGGCCGCGGCGCACACGCTGCGCGGGATCGAGCTGGAGACCGCGGACGGACCGCTGCGCGTGGTGGCGATCGCGATGACCGAGCGCGGGCACCGGGCCTTCTCGTTCAAGGAGGGGCGGCCGGAGGCGATCTGGCCGGCCTTCGAGCAGGGCGGCGCGGTGATCGTCTCGGAGCCGTTCGCCTTCCGGCGCGGGATCGGGGCGGGGGGCACGGTCACGCTCCCGACCGATCGCGGGCCGCGCGACTTCCCGGTGGCCGGCGTCTTCTTCGACTACGGCTCGGACCAGGGGGCGGTGATGATGGCGCGCGCCACCTGGGACGCGGTCTTCGACGACCGCGGGGTCAACGCGCTGGGGCTGTTCGCGGCCGCGGGGCAGGACCCCGACGCGCTGGCCGAGGCGCTGCGCGCGCGCGTTCCGGCCGGCCAGGAGGTCGTGATCCAGTCGCAGCGCGCGATCAAGCGGATCTCGCTCGAGATCTTCGACCGCACCTTCATGATCACGGCGGTGCTGCGCTTTCTCGCCTTCGTCGTCGCCTTCGTCGCGGTGCTGTCGGCGCTGATGGCGCTGCAGCTGGAGAAGTCGCGCGAGCTGGGCGTGCTGCGCGCCAACGGCCTGACGCCGGGGCAGGTCTTCCAGCTCGTCGCCGCCGAGACGGGGATCCTCGGCGTGGTGGCCGGGCTGCTGGCGCTGCCGGTCGGTCTGGTGCTGGCCGCGCTGATGATCTTCGTGATCAATCGCCGCTCGTTCGGCTGGTCGCTCTCGATGGCGATCGACCCCTGGCTGCTGGCGCAGGCCTTCGGCGTCGCGGTGCTGGCGGCGCTGCTGGCTGGGCTCTACCCGGCGCTGCGGATGGCGCGGACCTCGCCGGCCGTCGCGCTGCGGGAGGAGTGATGCGCGCGTGGCGCGCGGCGGCGCTCCTGCTGGGGCTCCTCGTGCTGCTCGGCGCGCTGGCCTGGCGTGCCGCGGCGCGCCCCGCGGCCCCGCTGGCGGCCAGCCTGTCGCTGCGCGAGACGATGGGCGCGCGGGCGGACGACGCGCTCTACGCGCGGGCGGCGGCGCCGCGCGCGTTCGCCTTCCCGGCCGACCACGGGCCGCACCCGGAGTTCCGCACCGAGTGGTGGTACTTCACGGGGAACCTGCGCGCGGCGGACGGCCGCGCGTTCGGCTACCAGCTCACCTTCTTCCGCCAGGCGGTCGCGCCGGAGGAGCCGGGGGCCGCGCCGCGCGCCTCGGCCTGGGCGGCGCGGCAGGTCTACCTGGCGCACTTCGCGCTGAGCGACCTGGACGGGCGGCGCTTCCGTGCGTTCGAGCGCTTCGCGCGCGGGGCGGCGGGGCTGGCCGGGGCAGAGCTGACGGCGGAGGGGCGGCTGCGGGTGCACCTCGAGGACTGGCGCGCGGAGAGCGTGGCCGGGGGCGGCGCGGGCGGTGGTTCCACCGCGGGGGCGGTCTTCCCGCTCCGGCTGCGCGCCGCCGAGGGGGGCGTGGCGATCGAGCTGACGCTGGATCCGGGGAAGGCGCCGGTCCTGCAGGGGGATGCCGGGCTCTCGCCCAAGGGCCCCGAGCCGGGGAACGCGAGCTACTACTACTCGCTGACCCGGATGCCGACGCGCGGCACCGTCACCGTCGACGGCCGCGGCCACGCGGTGACGGGCGACTCCTGGATGGACCGGGAGTGGTCGACCAGCGCGCTCCCCGACGGGATCGTCGGCTGGGACTGGTTCGCGCTGCAGCTCGACGACGGGAGCGAGCTGATGCTCTACCAGCTGCGACGCGCGGACGGGGCGATGGACCCGTTCAGCAAGGGGTCGCTCGTCGCGCCCGACGGGCAGGCGACGCCGATCGCCGCGCGCGAGGTGACGCTGACGCCGCAGGGGAGCTGGCGCGCGCCGTCTGGGGCCGCCTACCCGGCGCGCTGGTCGCTGGCGGTCCCGTCGCACGGGCTGGCGCTCGAGGTGACCCCCGCGCTCGCGGACCAGGAGCTGCCGGTCTCGATCCGCTACTGGGAGGGGGCGGTACGGCTCGCGGGGACGCGGGACGGAGCGGCCGTGGCCGGTGTCGGATACCTCGAGATGACCGGCTATGACGAAGAGCGGCCCCCGGACGCGCCGCCGTCCCCCGCTCCGTCTGCGCCAGCCCGCGAGGGCTCCTAGTCCCGCCCCGCGAACGCTCGGCCGGCGGGATCGCCGCGATCCCCGGCGCGGGGAGCCTCCCCGTCACTCGTGTTCCGAGCCAGGCTCCTTCGCCCGCGCCCGGATCGCCGCCGCTCGCTCGTCGTCCCGCCGCGCGGCGGATTCGTCGCCGCGCCAGCGCAGCAGCTTGGCGCGCAGCTCGAGCGACTCGGCGATCGACGGGTGGTCGGGACCGAAGGCCTCTTCCTGGATCGAGAGCGCGCGTTCGACGGCGCTCTCCGCGGCGTCGATCTCGCCCAGCGCCGCCAGCGTGCCCGCGAGGTTCGCGAGGCCGTTCGCGACCGCGGGGTGGCGCGGGCCGTAGGCCTTTTCGAAGATCGCCAGCGCGCGCTCGAGGGCGCGGCGGGCCTCGGCGTACCGGCCGAGCGCCTCGTCGGCCAGCCCGATGTTCATGAGCACGCCGGCGATGTCGGGGTGCCCGGCGGGGAGCGCGGCCTCGCGCATGGCGAGCGCCCGCTCCCAGGCGGCTCGCGCGTCCTCGAAACGCTTCTGGTGCCAGTAGAGCGCCCCGAGGTTGTTGTACAGCGCGGCGATGTCGGGGTGATCGGGCGCCAGCGTCTTCTCGCGGATCGCCAGGGCGCGCGCCAGGAGCGCGTGGGCCGTCTCGTAATCGCCGAGGTTCTGCTGGACGACCGCGAGGTCGGAGAGCGCCCAGGCCAGGAAGGGGTGGTCGGGAGGGAGGGTCCGCTCCATCGTGGCGAGGACCCGCTGGTAGACCTGCCGCGACTGCCGGTACTCGCCCATCAGGTTCAGCAGCCAGCCGAGCTGGTAGAGCGTGTGGCCGACGTCCTGGTGATCGGGCCCGAGCAGCCGCTCGCGGATCTCCAGCGAGCGCTCCAGGGCGCTTCGCGCCGCGGCGAACCGTCCCAGCTCGCGCAGGCTCCGCCCCTCGAGCGAGTAGGCGTAGGCCAGGGCCAGTTCGTCCGGGGCTTCCGGCTGCTCGAGCAGGGCGATCGCCTCGCGCTGGAGCGAGAGCGCCTCCTCCCAGCGCGCCTGCTCCTGTCTCAGCCAGGCCAGGTCGAGCAGCGCGCCGGGGAGATTCCGCAGGTCGTCCGGCGCCGCGGACCGGAGGGTCGCGACGGCCTTGTCGAGCAGCGGGTCGGCGTCGCGATAGAGACCGAGGCTGCGATAGACGCTGCCCATCGTGCGCTGCAGCCGCGCCCGGACCACCGGCTCGTCGGCCAGCTCGCGGTCGATGCGCGACACGCCCTGGTCGAGGATCTCGCGCGCGGTCACCGTGCTGCCGCGCGACTCGCCGGGATCGGACACCTTGAACAGCCCGACCAGGAAGTCCGAGACGCGCTTCGCGGTCGCGGCTTCTTCCGCGGCGCGCCGCTCCTCGCGCCGGGCCTGGACCAGGCCGGCGGTCGCGGCCGCCAGGCCGAGGACCAGGGCCAGCGAGACCGCGGCCGCGGCGAGCACGCCGATCCGGTGGCGCCGCACGAACTTCCCGAGCCGGTAGGCCGGGCTGGGAGGCCGCGCGGCCACCGGCTCGTGGCGCTCGTAGCGGCGCAGGTCGGCGGCCAGCTCGCTGGCCGCGGCGTAGCGCCGCGTGCGGTCCTTGTCCATCGCCTTCAGCACGATCCAGTCGAGGTCGTGGGCGAGCGTGCGCTCGAGCTCCTGGGGGTCGGTGCGCCGTCGCCGCGCCACCTCGCCGGCATCCGCTCCCGGCGTCGAGAGGCTTCGGCTGGGCCGCAGCGGCTCGACTTCGCGCAGGCGGCGCTGCAGCTCGGGGAACGACAGCTTCCGCAGCTCCTCGGTCGGGAAGGGGAGCGAGCCGGTGAGCAGCTCGTACAGCATGACGCCGAGCGAGTAGACGTCGCTGCGGGTGTCGACGTCGAGGCCGCTCATCTCGGCCTGCTCCGGGCTCATGTACTCGGGCGTCCCCAGCGGGCGGCCGATCTCGGTGTGCGCGGCCGGCGAGCCGAAGGCCGGCGAGGTCGCCTTCGCGACCCCGAAGTCGATCACTTTCGGCGCGGGAGCGCCGTCCAGGATGGTGACGAGGACGTTGGAGGGCTTGAGGTCGCGGTGGATGATCCCCTTCTGGTGGGCGTGCTGGACCGCCTCGCAGACGGTGGCGAAGAGTTCGACCCGCTGCGCGGTGTCCAGGCGCTCGCGGTCGCAGTAGTCGGTGATCGGCACCCCGGCGACGAAGTCCATCACGAAGTAGGGGCGGCCCTCGGGGGTCGCGCCGGCGTCGAGGACCCGGGCGATGTTCGGGTGGTCCATCAGCGCGAGCGCCTGGCGCTCGGTCTCGAAGCGCGCGACGAACTGCTCCGTGTCGAGGCCCCACTTGACCAGCTTGAGCGCGACGCGCCGGCGGATCGGCCGCTCCTGCTCGGCCTCGTAGACGACCCCCATCCCGCCCTCGCCGACCTTCCGCACGAGGCGGTAGGGCCCGATCGCCAGCGCCGGCGCATCGGTCGCGAGGCGGGCGACCGTGGTGTCGTCTTCCGGGAAGGTCGGGGGCAGCGAGTCTTCGACCATGACCGCCTCCCTTCGGGGCGCGGCGTTGGCGAAGCCGTCTGGATTCAGTCCGAAGTGTAGGAGCGGGGAGCGGCGGAGTACAGGGATGGCGTCACTGCGGAGACGCGGAGGCCCGCCGCCGCCGGGACGCTCCTGACCCAAGCCCATTACAGGTCAGATCGAGCCGTTTATCACCCCGCCGCGGCGCTCGGCCGCGGTTGCCCCCCCCTTGGTCTCACCGTACAAGGCAGCCATGCCGCAGGCTGCGTCGCGCTCGTTCGCCGGAACCGCGCGATCGTTCGTCGCGACGCTCGGCGCGGCGGGACTGGTCGGCGTGACCGCGCCGCCGGTCCGCGCCGAGGGCCCGCCGGCGCCCCAGTACATGTGCATCGTCAACGGGATCGACGACTTCACCCGCGACTTCCCGCCCCCCGCCCCGGCCGACTCCCGGATGGCGTGCAGCGGCTCGATCCACTACACCCTGCTGCGCACGCCCGCGGAGATCGCCGCGGAGATGAGCGCCGTGCTCGACGGGGCGGAGGCGAGCGGCTACCCGGTCTTCGTCAACCTGGACGACTGGAACTTCCCGCGGGGAGCGTGGGCGGGCGACCCGGAGATCGTCGAGTGGACGGCCTGGGACGGCACGCTCGCGACGCATCGCGACATCGAGTGGCGCGCCGACAACCCGCAGAACCCGCCCCCCAACTTCGAGAGCCCGCGGTATCGCGCGGCGGTCGGGCCGGTTTTCGACGCCGCGTTCCGCGCGCTCGCCACGCGGCTGGCGCGCTGGACGACCGAGGGCCGGGCGCACCTCTTCGCGGGCGTCGCCGTCGGCTGGGAGTCGGGCTACTACACCGAGTTCGACGGCGCGGCGCCGTTTCGCACCGGGTTTGCCGCGCTGACGGCGCGGGGACTGACGGACGCCGCGATCTCCGCCGCCGCGGCCGGTCGCGGGGTCGGCTACTGGGAGGAGTTCGACGCGCGGATGTACGGCGTCGTGCACGACTACGTCGCCTGGCTGTGCGAGCGCGCCGTGCGCGCCGGCTTGCCGCGCGAGAAGGTCACCACCCACTTCACCGGCGTCCCGGACGACTGGCAGCCGCCCGACCCGGCGCGCCGCGACGGGCGGCTGGTGCCGTTCTCGCTGGCCGGGAACGCCTTCGCGCGGCCCGGGCACACCGCGACCCCGGAGTGGATCGACCTCGAACGGCTGGCGCGCGAAGCACCGCTGCGGGACACGCCCGACTGGGCGGCTCCGGAGTGGGAGGGGACCGCGATGAAGGGAAGCCGCGCCGCGATGCTGCGCTACCTGTCGCGGATCCACGGCTTCGGCGCGCAGGTCAGCTGCAACTGGGGCGGCTGGTGGGGTGCGCCGCTCAACCCCTACGAGATCCACGACACGCCGGGCATGGAGGGGATGCAGGCCTGGCTGGCCGGCGAGACCCAGCCGGGGATCGGCGTGGCGGTCGGGCAGTCGACCGTCGCCGGCCCCCTCGACTACAGCGACACCTTCACCGAGGGGATCAAGGGCCGGGTCGCCGACGGGCGCTTCCCGGTGACCGGCGCGGCGCTCGACGTCGAGAGCCACTACGGCAGCCCGCCCCGCTCGTGGAGCGGTGCGAAGTGGAGCCTGCGCAAGGACGGCAACCTCTTCTGGACCGCGGCGAGCCCGGACCCGCAGGGCAGTTGGGCCGGCTCGCGCTCGGGCGTCACGGAGACCGGCGGGGCGGTCGATTTCGGCATCGAGTACGGACTGCGCGACGACTTCGTGCTGCAGGCCGACGCGGTCCAGGCCGACGGACGCATCTCGCTCACGACGGCGGCGGTGCGAGACACGACCGAGGACGCCGCCGGACTGTCGGTCTTCTTCCGGCCGGCCGGCCGCACGATCGAGGTCGGGCTGTACAACCGGACCATCGGCGAGCGCGACACCGGCTTCCGCCCGGCCCTGGCCGCGGGAAGCTGGCACAACTACGCCGTCCGCTTCGACCTCGCGCGGGGGCTGGTGACGGTCTACTCCGACGGCGTGCGGCTGGGGACGCTCGAGCTGGCGACCTTCGCGGGGGGAGCCTTCGCGGGCCTCGTGGCGTCGAACGGTGCGGTGAGCGTGGGAGTCCGGCACGTCCTGGGAGACCGGGCCTGGACCGACAACGTGCTCGTCGGCGCGCCCTGCCCTGGGCCGCCGCCGCCCGGCGACGGCCTGCGCGTCGGACGGGAAGGCGCCGATCTCGTTCTCGACTGGCGGCGCGAGCCGGGACCCGCGTTCGCGTGGCGCATTTACGAGCTTGCGGGATCGAGTTTCTCGATCCGCACGCTGCTCATCGATACGCCCGATCGCCGCGGTCGACTGGCCGGAGCCGCCGTGCCCGCTGGTGGTTCGCGCTATTTCGCGGTTGCTGCGCGAAACGACTGCGGGGACGAGTCGCCCTGACGCCGATTAACATCGCGAGTATTTCAGGTTATCCATATGCTTCCTTCCAGATTACCGATCCGGCATTTTCCTCTAGCAAAGTCCTGCACAGTCACCGTATAACTCGGCAACCCGGTACGCAGGGACGGTCGTCCGGGATACGGAGGAGAGGTCATGACCTGCACTTGTAGGCGCGCGGCGTGGTTCGCCGCGGTGGTCGTCGTCGTGCTCGCCGCGTGTCCGGCCGCGTTCGCGCAGCAGTTCCCGTTCAACGTCAAGATCGAGAAGATCCTCGACAACACGGTCGAGCTGGCGGAGCTGGTCCAGGCCCCCACCGGCGAACTGTGGATGCTCGAGCGGACCACCGGGACGATCCGGGTCTACGCCAACGGCAAGCAGAGCACCACGCTGACGATCCCGGTGACCAACACCTGCCAGTCGGGCCTGCTCGACGCGACCTTCGCGCCCGACTTCACGACGAGCGGCGTGGCCTTCGTGTCCTACGTGGACTCCGGCAACAAGCTCCGGGTCGACCGCGTCCTCCGCAACGGGAACGCGCTCTCGCTGGGCGGCCAGGTCCTCGACCTGGGTCCGGTGCTCGACAACTGCCGCCCGGGCGGCGGCCTGCAGGTCGGCCGGGACGGCAAGCTGTACCTCGGAACGGGCGACCTCGGGGCCTCGGGCAACGCGCAGGTCGACAGCCATACCTCGGGGAAGGTGCTGCGCGCCAACCTCGACGGCACCATTCCGTCCGACAACCCGTCGGGCACGCTGTGCTGGTCCAAGGGCTACCGCAACACCGCGGGCCTGGCCTACAACCCCGACACCGCGCGCGCCGGCGGCACCTTCTACGTGACCGACGTCGGCTCGGCGACGACGGCGATCGCCTCGGACGAGGTCAACGCCGTCACTCCGGCCGGCAACCACGCCTGGGACGTGGGCTCGGGGATGTACGGCAACGGGACCAACGATCCGCTGGTGGCCTGGGGCACGAGCGCGCTGGTCAACCCCGAGTCGGTGACCGTTCTGCGCACCAGCAAGTTCGGGCCGGCGCATCAGAACGCCCTGATCGTCGCGACCCCGACCAACACGACGGGCGTCAAGGGCAAGGTGCGCGAGATCACGCTGACCGGCCCGGAGCTGGCGACGCTGGGGCAGGCCAAGGGCTTCCTCGACCCGCAGCTCGAGATGGACGGCACCGGCGACCCGCAGTGCCCGGCGCGCATCAACACCGTGATGACCGGGAACGACGGCTGGATCTACTCCTCGAACCTGGGGGTCAACCCCGGCATCTGGCGCTTCTGGTACGACGGGCCCGGCGCACGCGAGGTTTCGGGCAGCGGCTCGCCCTTCCCGCTGACGGTCGAGCGCAACGGCTCGCAGCTCACGCTGGGCTGGGAGAACCTGGGCGGGATCGACGCCGGCCGCACCAAGCGTTACGCCACCGGCCAGCGGGCCGAGGCCTACCAGGTCTTCGAGGGGACGCTGCCGATCACGGGGACCTACAACCACACCGCCGTGCTCTCGACCAACGGCACCGCGGACGGCCCCGCGCGGCTGACCGCGGCCCTCAGCGCGCCGGGCGCCGGCAACCGCTACTACCTGGTCAACGCGCAGAACGACAACCTCGAGGGGACGCTCGGCGCCGCCAGCAGCGGCACCGCCCGGACGATCCCGGGGACCGCGGACTACTGCAGCACGATCGGTTACGGCAAGACGCTGAACAAGTGCGCGCGCGACTTCCAGAACGAGACCACGGGCGCGCCGCTGCGGCTCAAGGACTACAACCCGAAGTCGCCGACCTACGGCCAGACCTTCAGCCTGGCCGACTTCCGCGGCCGGGTCATCAAGCTGGCCCTGACCTCCGAGAACTGCTACTGGTGCACGGTCGAGGCCGAGGACGAGAACGCGGTCGACAAGCAGTACCGCGACCGTGACTTCCTGTTCGTCTCGGTCTTCACGCTCGATTACGGCATCTGGCACGTCCCGTCGAGCGAGTCGGACTGCCAGACCCGCATCACGAACTGGGCCAACACCTACAACACCGCGTCGATCATGCTCTGCGACGTCGACGCCAATGGCGACGGCTACGGCGACATCTCCAACTGGTACGACCAGTGCAACTGCGCCCCGCAGAACTTCTACATCGACCAGGGCGGCGTGATCTTCAACTACGTCCAGGGCGCGCAGTTCAGCGCGGACGTGACCGCGGCCATCGGCCCCGAAGTGAACGCCCCGACCTGCGACTGAAGAACACATGACCATTCTCGACTTCGGCCCCCGCGCGCGACGACGCGCGCGGGGGTTCTTCCTGATCGCGCTGCTCGTCTGCGCCCTGCTCCCGGCCCTGGGCCAGGAGACGCCTCCCCCGGCCGAACCCTCCAGCGACGCCAGCGTCCAGGCGCCGACCCCGACCGACGACCAGGAGACCGTCCAGGTCGACCAGACCGCGGGCTCCGTGGTGGGCGGCCTCCAGGGCCAGGCCGGGGTCCGGGTCCAGACGATGTGCACCCACTGCAACTCGGCCAACGTCCAGGTCGGCGGCCTGTCGCAGGACCTGGTGCCGCTGTTCTTCGGGCCCTACCCGCTGATCGGCGGGCTGGCGGTCTCGTACGTGCTCAACATGCTGCCGCCCGACTCGGTCGCGGAGGCGCGCGTCACCCGCGGCCCGGGCGAGGCGGTCAAGCCGGCGCAGGCGGCCGGGGGCGTGATCACCTTCGTCCCGGCCACGCCGAAGGAACTGCCCTGGCTGACCTTCGAGCCGGAGATCGGCTCGTTCGAGCGCTGGGCGGCGACGCTGCGCGCGGCCGGGCCGCTCGCGAGCTGGCTCGACGGGATGGTGACGCTGGGCCGCGAGGAGGCCGAGCCGGTCGACGGTGACGGCGACGGCTGGGTGGACGCGGCGGGTGTCGATCGCTTCGTCGGGGCCGCGAACCTGCAGGCCAGGACGGCGGACCGCGCGCACCGCTTCGACATCGGCGCGTCGTACATCGACGAAACCGACTTCGGCGGGCGCGGCGCGTTCGACGTACTGTCTTTCGCGCGAACCCAGAGAACGGGGAAGTTCGTTCCGGCGTGGACCCGCGAAGACGCCGAGTTCACCCGGAGCCAGTATCAGGCTGGCTGGTCCTGGTTCGGCGACGATGGCAGCCGGGTCTCGCTGCACGCGCTGTACGCGTCGCGGGAACAGACGGTATTGTCGCAGACCACCGCGAACGACACCTTCCCCAAGGAGTTGCGGCGCCTGCAGCCCCGCTATGTGATCGACGAGACGGACTGGTGGGGGAAGCTCCAGTGGGACCGACCGTGGGGGCTCGACTGGAGCACCTCCGCCGGCGTGGACTCCTATTTCCAGAACGTCATCGCGGATGACGTGTTCGGCACCGCCCCGGACGGACAGGATCAGGTCAAGATGTGGGGCGGGTTTGCTCAAGCGAACTGGTCCCCCTCCGGCTCGAACTGGGGTGCCAACTTCGGGGCGCGCTACGACAGGGACGCGCTCTATGGATCGGCCTTCGAGCCGCGGGCGACGCTCTTCTTCTACCCCGCGCGCGGGTGGACTCTGCGAGCGCTCGTCGGCCGGACCTTCCGGCCGCCGACGCCGATCTTCGCCGAGGTCTGCTGCGGCCAGCGATACCTGCCCAATTACCTCGCCGGCGTGACGGGCGAGACCGCCTGGACGTACGGCTTCGAGGGGATCTTCCAGCCGAACCCGAACTTCAAGATCTCGCTCTACCTAGCCGAGACCGACTTCGACAACTACATCCAGCGCCTAGCGACGTACAGTCAGGTCTACGTTCAGATCTACGCCAACGCCAACGTTCCGAGCGCGAGGTCGCGGGTCGCGGAACTCGTCGCCCGTTGGACGCCGATTCCCGCGCTGACGTTCGACGTCAGCTACGGGGTCCTCGACTTCCGCAACACCGGCGACGAGCTCGTGACGGTGCGCTACATCCCGTTCTCCGGCAGCGAGATCGTAAAGGGCGTGGTTCCGCTCGACCAGATCCCGTACAAGCCGGAGGACACCGGCTCGTTCGGTGTCAACTGGACGGTCGCCCCACAGCTCAGCCTGCTGCTGCAGGCGACCTACACCGGATCGCAGTATATCCAGCAATTCGAGTACCTCGAGCCGCCGCGGTTCACGGTGCGGGACCTCCTGCTCGACGAGCTCCGTGAAGTCCCCGCCTTCTGGCTGGTCAACTTCTCGTTCGCCGCGCCGCTCTCGCCCGGGTTCGAGGTCGTCGGCGGGATCGACAACATCAACGACTACGTCCAGGAGGACCTGGGCGACCCGACGCGTGACTACAACTGGGGCCCCTTGACCGGGACCGCGTACTGGGCGGGCGTGCGGATCGCCCTGCCCCGCTGAGGATGGGGAAGGTGAAGAGCATCATCCAGTCGAGAGCGCGGCGGGGGCGCATGACGCTGCTCGCCGCGCTGCTGCTGCTCGCGGCACCGCTCGTGGTGGCGGCGGAGGCCGGCCCCGAGCCGGCCTGGATCGAGGACGCGGGGGCAGGCCTGTCGAAGGCGGCAGAGTCCGGCAAGCCGATCCTCGTCGACATCTGGGCGGTCTGGTGCGCGCCGTGCAAGGAGATGGACCGCACCACCTATCGCGACGCGAAGGTGTTGACCGGGATGGCGGAGTTCGTGCCGGTGAAGGTCGACGCCGACCGGGCCAAGACCTTCATCGAGCGCTACCAGATCGAGGCCTTCCCGACGGTGCTGTTCCTGGACGAGAAGGGCAAGGAGATCTCGCGCCTGCTCGGCTTCATCGGCGTTGAGGAGATGACCGCGCGGATGGGCTCGGTCTCCGGCGGCTACGCCGCGTACCGCGAGGCCCTCGCCAAGGGTGACGACCCGGCCGCCCTGGCCAGCGCCGGGCGCTACCTGCTCGCGTCCGGGAACGGCAGCGACGCGCAGCGGCTGCTTGCTAAGGCGCTGAGAAAGGCGCCGGCCGGCGAGCGCGAGGCGCTCGAGATGGACCTCGCGCACGCGGAGCTCGCGGTCGGCGACTCGAAGAAGGCGGCCAAGCGGTTCGAAGCCCTGGCCGAGAGCGGCTCGTCGCGCGAGGTGAAGGCGGCCGCGCTCGAGGGGCTGGCGGCCGCGGAAGAGCAGCATGGTCACGCCGGCGCAGCGCTGCTGGCCCGGGAGCGGTTGAAGAACCTGTAGCGCGCACGCGCGCTGCGGCTGGCCGGCGGCGGGCTAGCCCCGCGACAGCACCGTGTCGTGGCGCTCGCGCAGGTCGTCCGGCTCCGGGTAGTCCAGCGTGTAGTGCAGGCCGCGCGACTCGCGGCGGCGCTGCGCGCACTCGACGATCAGCGCCGCGACCAGCGCCAGGTTGCGCAGCTCGATCAGGTCGGGCGTGACCTTGTAGTCCCAGTAGTACTCGTTGATCTCGCGCTGCAGGTTCTCGATCCGGGCGGCGGCGCGCTCCAGCCGCCGGTTGCTGCGCACGATGCCGACGTAGTCCCACATCAGCCGCCGGATCTCGTCCCAGTTGTGGTTGACGACGACCAGCTCGTCGGGGTCGGCCGCGTCGCCGCTCTCCCAGGCCGGGAGCGGCGGCACGGCCCGGCCCAGCTCGGCCAGCTTCCGCGGGGCCAGCAGTGCCGCGCGGTGCGCGACCACCACCGCTTCCAGCAGCGAGTTGCTGGCCAGCCGGTTGGCCCCGTGGAGCCCGGTGTGGGCCACCTCGCCCGCCGCCAGCAGGCCCGGGATCGCGGTCTCGCCGTCGACCGTGGCCAGCACGCCGCCGCACTGGTAGTGCGCGGCCGGCACGACCGGCAGCGGTTCCTTCGTCATGTCGAAGCCGAAGGCCAGGCACTGCTCGTAGATGTTGGGGAAGCGCGAGCGGACGAACTCGGGCTCGCGGTGCGTGATGTCGAGCAGGACGTGGTCGGCGCCCTGCTTCTTCATCTCGGCGTCGATCGCCCGGGCCACGATGTCGCGCGGGGCGAGGTCGGCCATCTCGTGGTAGCGCGCCATGAAGGCGTTGCCGCGCAGGTCGCGCAGCACCGCCCCCTCGCCGCGCACCGCCTCGCTGATCAGGAACGACTTGGCCCTGGGGTGGTAGAGGCAGGTCGGGTGGAACTGGATGAACTCCAGGTTGGCGACCGGGGCCCCCGCGCGGTACGCCATCGCCACGCCGTCGCCGCTCGCGATGTCGGGATTGCTGGTGTACAGGTAGACCTTCCCCGAGCCGCCGGTGGCGAGCAGCGTCAGGGGAGCCGCGAACAACCCGACCGCGAGCGTGCGCTCCTCGAGCGCGTAGCAGCCCAGGCAGCGGTTCGGGCCGGGCAGGCCGCGGCGCGCCGAGGTGATCAGGTCGATCGCGATCACGTCCTCGTGGATCGTGATGTTGGGCTCGGCGGCGGCGGCGGCCAGCAGCGCGCGCTCGATCTCGCGGCCCGTGATGTCCCCGGCGTGCAGCACGCGGCGCTTGGAGTGACCGCCCTCGCGGCCCAGGTCGAACCGTCCGGCCGCCCCCGTCTCGCGCGAGAACTCGACCCCCCAGTCGATCAGGCTCCGGACGACGGGCGGACCCTCGGCCACGATCGTGCGCACGACCCGCTCGTCGCACAGGCCGGCCCCGGCGCGCAGCGTGTCCTGGACGTGCAGCTCCAGCGAGTCGTCGTCGCCCATCACGGCGGCGATCCCGCCCTGGGCGTAGTTGGTGCTGCTCTCCGCGCGGTGCTTCTTGGTGATGATCGCGACCCGGCCGTGGGGAGCGGCCTCGAGCGCGAAGATCAGGCCGGCGATCCCGCTGCCGATCACCAGGAAGTCGACGTCGTGCCGGGTGGTGTCCATGGGGCGGGATTATGAGCCCGTCCGGCGGCGGGGGGGGAACGGCTTGACAACCCCGGCCCGGCGGCCGGAACCTCCTGACCGGTGCCCCTCTTCCGGCGACACGACGGCGACCTGGTGCGCGGCGAACCGGCGATGCGCCGGATCATGCCGTACGTGATGCGGACCCGGAACGAGAGCGTGGTCTTCCACGACTCGGTCTACCGGATGCCCGCGGCGCTGGAGTGGATGAAGGCCTACAACCGGACCCACGACCGGCGGGCCACGCTCTTCCACCTCTTCACCTACGCCTGCGGCCAGGCGCTGCACGCCCGGCCCCAGCTGAACCGCTTCGTGTCGGGCGGCCGGCTCTACCAGCGGCGCGGCGTGCAGGTCGCGTTCCTGGTCAAGCGCGAGTTGAGCGACGACGGCGTCGGGACGACGGTCAAGCTGGAGATCGTGCGCGAGGAGCCGTTCCCGGAGTTCGTCGCGCGGATCCACGCGGTGATCGAGGCAGCGCGCGGCCCGGACCGCGCGGTCGACAAGGAGACGGCGCTGGTGATGCGCCTGCCCGGGCCGCTGGTGCGGGCCCTGGTGGCTTCGGCGCGGGTGCTCGACGCCTGGAACCTCTACCCCCGCTTCATGACCGCCAACGACCCGATGTACGCCAGCCTGTTCCTGGCCAACCTGGGCTCGGCCGGGATCAGCGACGCCTACCACCACCTCTACGAGTACGGCACCGTCTCGATCTTCGGCACGATGTCGGCCCTGCGCCGCATGCCGTTCGTCGAGGGGGACCGGGTGGTGGCGAGCGAGGGGCTGGCGATCCGCTGGACCTTCGACGAGCGGATCCACGACGCGTTCTACGCCGCCCGGTCGCTGCAGATCGTGAAGCGGATCATCGAGCACCCCACGCGCCACCTCGGCGCGCCGGAGGGGAGTCCGGCGTTCGTGCCGGGCGAGCGCTCCGAGGCGGCCGCCGGCGCGCCATGAGGCCCTCCGAACGGCTGACGCTGGTCGCCGTCCTGCTGCTCTCCGCGGTCACGGCGGCGGTGCGGCCGGACGGCGGCGCGGTGCGCCTGCTCTGCTTCCTGGGGATCGCGGTGGCGACGGCGCTGCTGGCGCGGGTCGCGCCGGACGCGGGCGCGGGTGCGGGAGGTCCGGGGCGCGCCGGCGGCGCGGCCGGCGCGCTGCGCGACTGGTTCCCGGTCGGCGCGGTGCTCGCGGTCTTCCTGCTGCTGCAGCCGATCATCGAGGCGGCGACGCCGTGGCGGCTGGATGCCGCGCTGGCCGGGTTCGACGAGCGCTGGTTTTCCGGCCTGGTCGCGGCCTGGCGCGGGAGCCTCGGCCGCCCGCCCGCCTTCACCGACGCCGTCTACCTGGCGTATGCCTCGTACTACCTGCTGCCGATCGCGGTCGCCGCGCTGGCGTGGCGGCAGGGGCGGGTCCCCTTCGAGCGGACGGCCTTCGCCCTGCTGCTCGGCTTCTACCTGGTCTTCCTGGGGTACCTGGCGCTGCCGGCGTCGGGCCCGCGCCTGGCTCCGGACGCGGAGACGCGGCTGCTGGGCGGCGGCGCGATCAGCGGCGCCGTGCGGGCCTTCCTGCACGCCGCCGAGTCGACCACGCTGGACGCCTTCCCCAGCGGCCACTCCGCGATTGCCGTGATCTCGGGTGCGCTGGGGACGCGCCTGCTGGGCCGGGGCCGGAGCGGCCGCGGCCGGGCCGCCGGGACGGCGGCGGCCACCGCCGCGCTCTGGGCCTGGGCGGGGGCGATCGTCTTCGCGACCGTCTACATCCACGTCCACTACGCGGTCGACGTGCTGGCGGGGCTGGTGCTGGCGGCGTTCGTGCTGGCGGTCTGCCCCTGGCCGGACCCGCTGCCGCGGGGGGAGTGACAGCGCCCCCCGGGCCGGGGATAGGATGACGCCCATGAACACGACGCCGCCCCGCGCCTTGCTGGCTGCCGGTCTCGTCCTCCTGGTCGCGGGTGCCGCGCCCGCCGCCCTCGCCGCGGAGGACGGACCGCGTTACTTCACCTTCTACGCCCAGCAGGCCTGGCCCAAGCAGACCAACACCAACGCCCAGATCCAGCAGATCAACGACACCTTCGGGACCGACTTCGAGGACTGGAGCGACGTCGCGAACCTGAGCGTCGGGGCGCACCTGTTCTGGCGCGTCTCGCCGCGCTGGAAGGTCGGGATGCAGGTCGACTACAGCCGCGGGTCGATCGGCGGAACCGAGACGGTGATGACCGAGGCCGGCAAGGCCGACCTGACCTTCGAGCAGGAGTACAGCGTCTACGCCGACCTGTACGCGGTGGCGCACTTCCTGCCGTGGCCCGAGTGGAAGACGATCCGGCCGTTCGTCTACGGCGGCGTCGGCTTCGGTTACGAGAGCGACACGACGACGCTCGACCTGGAGAACCCGTTCATCGACGCCGGACTGCGGGTCGAGAACGACGGCTGGTTCCCGACCTACACCGCCGGGATCGGGATGGACGTGCCGTTCTCGCAGTCGACGAACTGGTACTTCGAGGTCGGCGTCGCCTACGTCTGGTCGCGGATGACGAACGAAGTCCCGGCGACCGGCGCGCTGGCCCCCGCCCCCGAGGTCACCGCGGACACCGACTTCACGGGGCCCAACTACTGGCTTGGCGTCGGCCTGACGTTCTGAAGCCAGGCGCGCTCGCCAGCGCCCGCTGCACCGCCGCCTCCCGCTCCGCGAGCGCCGCCGCGTCGTACGGACGTGGCTCGAAGCGGCCCCAGACCGGGTCCGGCCAGGCTTCGTCGGCGCGGACCCGCACCACGTGGTGCAGGTGCAACTGCGGGACCAGGTTGCCGATCGCGGCGACGTTCATCTTGTCGGCATGGAACGCTTCGGAGAGGCTCAGCGAGAGCGCACTCGACTCCGCGATGAGCTGGCGCTGGTCCGCGGCCTCGAGCTGGTAGATCTCGGTCACGCCGGGCCGCTCGGGGACCAGGATGACCCACGGGAAGCGGCTCTCGTTCATCAGCAGGACCCGGCAGAGGGGAAGCCGGCCGACCTCGACCGTGTCGGCAGCCAGCCGCGGGTGGAGCTGGAACGGCTCGGCGCCGCTCACGCGTAGCCGAGGACCGCGAAGAAGTGGCAGACGGTCCCGCCCAGCACGAACAGGTGCCAGACGAGGTGGCCGTAGCGCAGCTGCTTCCACGCGTAGAACACGACGCCGAGCGTGTAGAACAGGCCGCCCGCGGCGAGCAGCGCGAGCCCTGCGGGCGCGACCGCGGCGAGCAGCGGCCGGTAGGCGACCACGACCAGCCAGCCCATCAGCAGGTAGAAGGCGGTCGAGACGATCGGGTAGCGCGGTCCATAGACCGACTTGAAGACGACGCCCGCCAGCGCGAGGAACCAGATCGCGACCAGCAGCCCCCAGCCCCACGGTCCGCGCAGCGCGCCCAAGGCGAACGGAGTGTAGGTTCCGGCGATCAGCAGGTAGATCGCGGCGTGGTCGAGCCGTTCGAAGACCTCCTTGGCGCGGTTGCCTGGCAGCGCGTGGTAGATCGCCGAGGAGAGATACAAGAGCAGGGCCGCCGTGCCGAAGATCGCTCCCCCGACGATCTGCCAGGGGTCGTGCCGGAGGGCGGCCGAGACGACGAGGATCGGGATCGCCGCGAGGCTGAGGAGCGCGCCCGCCGCGTGGCACGCACTGTTGGCGATCTCCTCGCCGGGGGTCTGTTGCCGCCTGGCCACCTTGGGGGGAGCATACGCGCCCTTCCGGGACCCGCCCACGGCGGCCGCAGCACCGTCGTTCCCCGCGGCGGGAAGTCGGAGCCGCCCCCCGGGAACCGCGCCCGCTGGGCGGACCTTCCCGGGCAGCGGCGGACGGAGGCGGCCGCGCGGCCCCCGTTCCCCAGGCCCGCTGAACGAACACAAACTGCTCCATATCAACGAGTTAACAGTAAGAAATTCATTGACGGGCTGGGTAACTTTTCGGTAAATTAGCTGTGTTCAAGAGCCTTCGGCCTGGGAAGATCCGCGGGCCGGCCAGTTCACCGCGCGGCAGCTCCGGAAGGGCTGCGCGCGCCGGGCAGGGTGTACCGATGAGCTTCGGGTGGGAGCAGGGAGTCCTGGCACTCCTCATGGCGGGGAGCGCAGCGCTCTTCGTCCGCACCCTCTCCATGAAGCTCGGCTGGGTCACGGCCGGGGCGGCGGATCGCCCGCGCACCGACCACGCCGGCCGGCGGCTCGCGGCGACGCTGCGCGAGGTCCTGCTCCAGACGAAGGTGATCGGCGGGCGGCCCGTCGTCGGCTTGCTGCACGCGTTCGTGATGTTCGGCTTCGTGCTCTTCGCGGTCGAGACCCTCGACCACTTCGCGCACGGCTTCGGCCTGAAACTGCTCGAGCCGCTGCTCGGGCCCGCCTACCCGGCCTACCGCGTGGCGATGGCGGCCGTGGCCGTGGTGGTGAGCGTCGCGATCCTGGGCCTGGCCTTCCGGCGGTTCGTGCTGGTGAAGTCGTCACCCGACCCGAAGTCGTGGACCTCGGCGGTGGTCGCGCTGTTCATCCTGGTGCTGATGCTGACTTACCTGAACGGGATGCGCGCCGAGCCGTTCGCGCCGCGCGCCAACTGGTGGGTCCACGCGCTGGTCATCCTGGCGTTCCCGTACCTGATCCTGAAGAGCAAGCACTTCCACATCCTGCTGGCGCCCGCGGCGATCTTCACCCGGCTCCCGCGGCGGGGAGACTACGCCCCGATCGACCTCGAGCAGGTGATGTCCGAGGAGGCGACGGACGTCACGCTCGGGCTCGAGGCGGTCAAGGACATCCCGTGGAAGACGCGCCTCGATTTCCTGGCGTGCGTCGAGTGCCGGCGCTGCACCGACAGCTGCCCGGCCCACGTGGCCGGGAACGTGCTCGACCCGCGCGGTTTCATCCTGGCCGGGCGGCGCGCACTGGCCGCGGGGAAGCCGGATGACGTCGTCATCGGGCCGATGGCCGAGGCCGCCCCGCCCGTGCTCACCGAGGAGGCGCTGGGGGTCTGCGTCACCTGCGGCGCTTGCGAGTACGGCTGCCCGGTGGGAGTCGAGCACCTGCAGCTGCTGATCGGCACCAAGCGGGCGCAGACCCTGGCCAGCGGCCGCGGCGTCGTGGCGGCCGACTTCTTCCACGCGATCGAATCGACCGGCAACGCCCTCGCGCGGCCGAAGGCCGACCGGGCCACGCTCCTGAAGGAACTGGAGCTGCCGCGCTTCACCGGCGCGGAGGGCGAGTGGCTGCTCTGGCTGGGCTGCATCTGGGGCTCCAACCGCGACCATCGACCGGCGGTGGCGGCCTTCAAGCAGCTGCTCGACGCGGCGCAGGTCCCCTACGGCGTGCTGGACGAGGAGGTCTGCTGCGGCCACCACTCGCGCCGGCAGGGGGAGGAGGTCCAGTACCAGGACCTGGCGCGCCGGACGATCGAGTTGCTGCGCGAGAAGAAGGCCCGGAAGGTCGTCACTGCCTGCCCGCACTGCCTGCACACGATGCGGCGCGAGTACCCGCAGCTCGACGGCGACGCGGCGGCCCTGGAGATCGTGCACCACGCGCAGTTGCTGGAGCGGCTCGCGACCGACCGCCGGCTGCCGCTGCGGGCGGCCGACGGCGCGGGGGAGGCCGTCGCCTTCCACGACCCCTGCTACCTCGCGCGCTACGAGGGCGAGACCGCCGCGCCGCGCGCGGTGCTCGCCGCGGCGGGCGTGTCGCTGGTGGCCCTGCCGCACGAGCGGGAGCGCACGCTCTGCTGCGGCGGCGGCGCGGCCGGGTTCGCGCGCGAGATCAGGCACGGCAAGCGGGTCGATCCGCCGCGGCGCGACGAGATCGTCGCGTCGGGCGCGAAGCGGCTGGTGACCGCCTGCCCGGAGTGCCGGATGATGCTCGACGCCGCCGTCGAGCAGACACAAGACATCGCCGAGGTCCTCGCGGCGTCGTTGGTGCGCGTCGAGCCCGTCTCGGCGGCCCCGGCCGGGGGACACGACATCGGGGAAGGAGGAACGATGTACAAGCCGGTCGAAGACGACCCCGAGCTCGAAGCGAAGATCCTGCAGATGTTCGAGCATCACCCGCAGGAGGAGCTGCAGCTCCTGGACATCGCCGGGAAGGCGCACGTGAGCTGCAAGCTCTGCGACCTCCGCCACGCCGCGGACCACCTGGTCGAGGAAGGCCAGCTCTGCCTGTGCCGGCACGGCGGCGGGCGCTACTACAAGCTGGACGAGCACGAGGCGCAGCCGGAAAACCGGATCTAGCCGAAGCGGGCCGCCGCCGTTCCCGGCGGCGCCCGCGCGCACTTTTCCCGAGACCGGAAAACCGGCCCGCGGTACAATTCCCTCTCCGGGCCGCCCGCGTCCGGCGCGAGACTCCGAGGACAATCATGGCCCCCGCTGTCCCCCGCCGGGACTTCCTGCGCGGAACCGCTGCCGCCTCTGCAGGCACCCTTCTCGCCGGCCGACTCAGCTGGGCGGACCTTGCGTCCGAGCCCGAGCCCCAGGCCGCGACCGGCCGCGTCGTGCACGTGCGTCACGGTCGTGCCGCCACCTGGTCGCGGTCGTCCGGGCTGTACCGCGACTTCGTGTCGCAGGCCGCCGTCAACCAGATGCTCGACCAGGCGGTGCAGGAGCTGAAGGGGGGCACGCTCGACGTCGCCTGGCGGCGGGTCTTCGCGCAGTCGGCCAACGAGACGAAGCTGCTCGGGATCAAGATCAACTGCAACAACTCGTACGACGCGACCGGGGCCGGCAGCCAGATCGACGCGATCCCCGAGCCGGTGATCGCGGTGATCCGCGGGTTCGTGCGCGCCGGAGGCCGATCGGCCAACGTCCGCGTCTTCGACCTGACCTCGAGCGGCGGCGCGCGGACGATCCCGACCTGGCTGCGCAACAAGGTGCTGGCGGTCTACCCCGACGTGCAGTTCAAGGACAAGGCGAGCAACACCGCCGGGACGTACAACGCGGCGACGCACGTGACCTGGTCCTCCGGCTACGGGACCAAGCCGCCGGTGACGCGGATCCACGACCTGCCGCGGCAGGTCCACTACCTGGTCAACGTCCCGATCGTGAAGCGCCACATCGGGGCGGGCGCGACCCTGGGCTACAAGAACCACTTCGGCACGATCGAGAGCTGTGCCAACCTGCACAACTACGTCTACAGCGACGTGACGGGAGCCTCGGTGCTGGCCGACATCATGGCCAGTCCGTACGTCCCGGGCGACGCGTCCGTCAAGTCGCTGGCGCAGAAAACGGTGCTGACGGTCGGCGACCTGCTCTACGCGCAGCCCTGCAAGAACTTCGGCCTGACGCCGGTGCCGTGGGTCACCTTCGGCAAGGAGTGGCCCAACTCGCTGATCGTCTCGGACGACCCGGTCTCGGCCGACTCCGTGATGTCGGACCTGCTGGAGCCGGAGCCGGCCTCGGGCGACTGCGGCGGGATCTCGAGCTGGACGCGGCGCTACCTGTCGCTCGCCGAGGCGAAGGGGCAGGGGATCTACGAGCACGTCGCGTTGCCGTCGGGGCAGCGCTTCGACCCGGCGAAGATGAGCTACGGGCGGATCACCTACCGCTACCTCGACCTGTGGCGCGGCGGGGCGACGCTGACGGTCAAGCGCCAGTCGGCGACCACCGTGCGGCTGGAGTGGCAGCACTACTTCACGGGGACCTGCGAGGTGCGGCGCGCCTCCCGGAAGGACTTCGCGGACGCGGTCGTGATCGCCAGCAACACGCTGGGGTACTGCACCGACACCGCGGCCGGGGGGCCGTGGTACTACCGGGTCGACTACGTCGGGT
>CAYZDB010000008.1:0-23710 GCA_964476985.1 uncultured Acidobacteriota bacterium
GGTCGGCGAGGCGCTCGCCGCCGCGGCCGCGGCGGGGCTGCCGGCGGGGGTGACCGTGCGGATCGTGACCGACGAGGCGCGCGAGGTGGGCGGCGCGCTCCGGCTCTTCTCGTTCAGCCTGCTCGAGGCGGTGCTGCTGGTCGTGGCGGTCGCGCTGGTCGGCTTCCGCGGCTGGCGCAGCGCGGCCGTGCTGGCGCTCTCGATCCCGGTCACGCTGGCCCTGACCTTCGTCCTGATGCGGCTGGTCGGCGTCGACCTGCAGCAGGTCTCGATCGGGGCCCTGATCCTGGCGCTCGGCCTGCTGGTCGACGATCCCGTCGTGGCGGCCGACGCCGCCCAGCGCCGCATCGAGCAGGGGGAGCCGCCGCGCGAGGCGGCCTGGCGCGGCCCGGTCGAGCTGTCGCGCGCGATCCTCTACGCGACCCTGACCAACGTCGTCGCCTACCTGCCGCTGCTGGTGGTGCAGGGGCTCCTCGGCCGTTTCATCTGGGCGATCCCGGTCGTCGTGACCGCCTCGCTCGTCGCCTCGCGCTTCGTCTCGATGAGCTTCGTGCCGCTGTTCGCGAGCCACTTCGGCGCCGGGGCCCGCGCGCGGCGGGACGCGGCCCTCGCGCCCGGGCGGCTCGAGGCCGCGGTGCGGGCGATCGTCGCGCGGCGCTGGGCCGTGCTGGGCACCGTGACGCTGCTGCTCGCCGCGGCCGGCGGCTGGGCCCTCCTGGGCCTGCGCTCGCAGTTCTTCCCGCGCGATCCCAGCCGGCACTTCTTCGTCGACGTCGTCGCACCGACCGACGCGCGGATGCGCGAGCTGGCCGACCAGGTGGAGGGGCTGGTGAGAAAGGACGCGGTCGCGACGCTCAGCTTCCTCGGCCGCGCCGCGCCGCGCTTCTGGTTCTCGATGTTCCGCGAGCTGCCGCGGCCCGGCCGCGCGCAGGTCGTGGTCGAGGCCGAGAGCGCCGCGGTGGTCGACCGCGCGGTCGTGCCGGCGCGGCAGGCGCTCCCGGCGGAGCCGGACGCGTTCGTCGACCTGCGCGAGCTGGAGATCGGCAAGCCGGTCGGGCCGCCGGTGCAGGTCCGGATCGCGGGCCCCGACCCGGCGCGGCTGCGCGAACTGGGCGCCCGCGCGGCGGCCGCGCTGAAGGCGACGGGCCGGGCCGTCGGCGTGCGCGACGACTGGGGGATCCTCGACGGTCCGGACCGCGTTCCCGGCCCGGTCGAACTGACCGTCGGAACGATCGGCGAGGGGGCCGCGGCGCGCGACCTCACGCTGCGCCTGGTCGCTCCGCCCGAGGCCGCCGACGCCGGGCCGCCCCTGGCCCGCCGCGACGGCAAGCCGGCCGTGACCGTCGCCGCCTTCGCGGCGCCGGGGCTCTACCCGTCGGAGGTGCTGGCCGCGGCGCGGCCCGCGCTCGACGCGCTCGAGGCCGCGCTGCCCGCCGGCTACCGGCTCGAGTACGGCGGCGAGGCCGAGGAGCAGGCGAAGGGGTTCCGGCAGCTGGCGTGGGCGCTGATCGTCTCCGTGCTGCTGATCGCGCTGGCGCTCGCGGTCCAGTTCCGGAGCGTGCGCAAGCCGCTGCTGGTCTTCGCCACGATCCCGTTCGGCGTCGTCGGCGCCTTCGTCGCGCTGCGCCTGGCGAACGCGCCGTTCGGCTTCATGGCCTTTCTCGGGATCGCCAGCCTGATCGGGGTGATCGTCAGCCACCTGATCGTGCTGTTCGACCGGATCGAGGCGCTGGAGCGGGAAGGGCGCGCGCTCGAGCCGGCGCTGGTCGAGGCGGTCCGCTCGCGCGCGCGGCCCGTCGTCGTCACGGTCGCGGCGACGGTGATCGCGCTGGTGCCGCTGGCGCGCCGCGGCGGCCCCCTGTGGGAGCCCCTCTGCTACGCGCAGATGGGCGGGCTGACCCTGGCGACGGTCGTGACCTTCGTGCTGGTCCCGGCGCTCTACGCCGTGGCCGTGCGGGACCTGCGGCTGGTCCCGTGGGGCCCGGCCGCGACGCCCCGGCGGGCCCGGGACTAAGATGGACCGCGCCGCCCCCGGCCCGGGGGCGGGAAGGAGCTGCGGCCGGTGGCCGATTCGCTCGAGCTGCTCGTCTTCCGGAACTTCGCGATCGCGCTGGCGATCGGCGCGCTGGTCGGCCTCGAGCGCGAGAAGAAGAAGGAGCTCGAGGGGGACATCGGGGTCGGCGGCCTCCGGACCTTCATCCTGATCGCGATGACCGGCGCCGTCGGCGGCTGGCTGTCGCAGGTGCTCGGCTCGCCCTGGGTGCTGATCGCGGCGCTGCTCGCCGTCGCCGCGGGCGTCGTCGCCGGCTACGCGATCCAGGGGCTGCGCAACCCGCGGTTCTACGGCATGACGACCGAGGTCGCGGCGGTCGTGGTCTGCCTGCTCGGCGGCGTCTGCATGCTCGGCTACCCCGAGGTCGCGATCGCGCTCGGGATCGCCACCTCGGCCGTGCTGGCCTTCAAGGAGCCGCTCCACCGGCTGGTGGCGCGGATCGGGACCGAGGACATCTACGCCGGCGTCAAGCTGCTGATCGCGTCGTTCATCGTGCTGCCGCTGCTGCCCGACCGCGCGGTCGACCCGTGGGGCGCGATCAACCCCTACAAGCTGTGGCTGCTGGTCGTCCTGATCTCGGCGCTCTCGCTGGTCGGCTACGTCGCCGTGCGCTGGCTGGGGCCCGAGCGCGGCACCGCCGTCACCGGCCTCTTCGGCGGCGTCGTCTCCTCGACCGCGGTGACGCTGACCTTCGCGAAGCAGAGCCGGAACGAGCCGCACGAGGCCTCGACCTTCTCGCTGGGGATCCTGATCGCCTGGTTCGTGATGGCGGTGCGGATCGTGGTCCTGGTCGCGATCGTCGACGCGGCGCTGGTCCCGGCGATCCTGCCGCCCTTCATCGGGGCCGGCGTGGCGACCCTCGCGATGGCGGGGCTGGCCTGGCGCCGGAGCGTGACCGAGGAGACGGCGCACCCGCAGGAGGTCCCGCTGAAGAACCCCTTCAGCCTGACCGAGGCGATCAAGTTCGCGCTCTTCTTCGCGGCCGTGCTGCTGGTCGTGCGGCTGGTCGAGCTCTACGCGCCCGGCCGCGGCTTCTACGCCGTGGCCGCGCTGGCCGGGCTGACCGACGTCGACGCGATCACGCTCTCGATGACCAGGTACGCCGGCGAGAGCGGCGACGCCCGCACCGCGGCGCTGGCGATCGCGATCGCGGCGCTGTCCAACACGCTGGTCAAGGGGGGGTACGTCGTCGCGCTCGGCGCCCCGGCACTCCGGCGCCAGATCGTCGTGGCGACGGTGGCGATCGCGGCGGCGGTCGTGATCGGGATGCTGCTGGTGCCGTAGGGGGCGCAGGGCGGCGGCAGGGACGGGAACGCGGAGGCGTTCCCGCGGGAGCACCCGTGGCAGCCGACTACGCGCGGATGGTGGCCGAACTGCAGGCCTTCTTCGACTTCACCGGCAAGGTCGTGATCCTGGTCGGGGCGGGTGCGGGGAAGTTCATCGACGCCTGCCGCGGCGCGAAGCGCCTCATCGCCGTCGACCGGGACGCCGAGGTGCTCGGGCAGTTCGAGCGGGCCATCCGGGTCCGCGGCCTGCAGGACAAGGCGAGCGTGATCTGTGCGGAGTTCCTCGAGGTGGCCGCCCGGGGCGACGTGGTCTACTTCGAGTTCTGCTTCCACGAGATGGAGGACCCACAGGCCGCGCTCCGGCACGCCTGCGACCTGGCGCCCGAGGTCCTCGTCTTCGACCACCTGCCTGGTTCAGCGTGGACGTACTACACCAACGAGGAGGACAAGGTGCGCCGCAGCACGGGCGTCCTCACCAGCGGAGGCGTCCAACGGCGGGAGACCCATCAGGGTGAGCAGCGCTTCCGGAACCACGCCGAGCTGCAGGCCATGCTGGCTTCAGGCGGACCGGTCTGCCTGGAGCGCATCGAGGCCTTCCGGGAGAAGAGCGACATCGTCATCCCGATGAGCTACGGCCTGGCGCTTCTGCGGCGTCCTGGCGCGGGGTGACCGCGGCGAGTCCGGCGCGCGACCCGGAGCCTGCCGTCGCACGGTCCCGGGCGGAACCCGGGCCTCCGCGCCTACTGCCGGCGCGTCACCGGGATGTGCACCTCGGCGCGCTTGAGGAACCACGGCTTGTACGGACCGTCCCAGTAGACCGCGTACGGCTCGCCGGACGGCTCGTACTCCGGGTGCTCCGCCAGCCAGGCCCGCAGCGTCGCCAGCCCCTCGTCGTAGTTCTCGCGCGAGTAGGCGCCGCGCTGGCCGATCGCGAGGACCCGCTGCGCCGGGCGCTGGTAGACCTTCACCGCACCGTCCTTCGACGGCAGCTCGCCGGCGCGGCCGCGCTCGACGAAGAAGCGCATCCGCGCCGGGCGCGGATCGGCCTCGACCGGGACCGTCATCGCCAGGTCGTTGGCGCGGATGTAGTCGAACAGGACCATGAACGGCCCGTTCCGGCTCTCGAAGTAGTCGCTGCCGCCGGTGGCCTCCATCACGCGGGCCGGCGGGAGCTCCTTCACCTCGATCACGTCCACCTCGGTCGGCGGGTAGTTGGATTCGTAGGCCATGGCGGGGCCCCCTGCGAGGGCGATCAGGACGGCGGCGAAAAAGAGCGGCCGGGACGCGGCGCGACGAGCGGTCATGCCGCGAGGGTAGGCACGGTCCCGCGCCGCCGCAAACGCGGCGCGGCGGTGTAGGATCGCGTCCCCGTGGCGGGGACGCAGGGAGGCTTACCGGTGGGAAAGGGCGCGCGCGCGCGATCGGCGGGCCGGGGACGCCTCGGAGCCGCCCTGCGGGCGGCGGGCCCGATCGTCGTGCTGCGCGAGGAGCACCTGATGCCCGGGGCGCGGATCAAGTCCGTCCCGGCGCCCGACAGCGTGCGGCTCGAGATCCCGGTCGCGCCCGGCGTCACGCTCCGCGGCATCACGGTCCGGCGTCCGGACGCGCGGCTGGCCGTGATCTATTTCGGTGGCAATGGAGAGATCATCGAGCCGGGGGCCGGCATCACCTGGCTGGCAGGCAGGCACCCGTTCGACGTCTACGCGGTGAACTACCGTGGATTCGGGCCGAGCGACGGCGAGGCCTCCCTGGACGCGGTGGTCGGCGACGGCGCCGCGGTCTACGACGCGGTCGCGGCGCGGCCGGAGACCGCCGGAAAGCCGCTACTGGTCTACGGCTTCTCGCTGGGCTCGTGGCCCGCCCTGGCGGTGGCCGGAGCGCGCGACGTCGCGGGGATCGTGCTGCAGAGCCCGCCCGACGCGGCGGCGGAGGTCGTGCCGCACCTGACGAGCCTGCTGCCGTGGTACCTGCGGCCCTTCGCGCGCATCGCGCTGGCGCCCGAGGTCGCCGCGCGCGAAGATCAGCCCGTGCACATCGCGCCGCGGGTCCGGGCGCCGCTTCTCGTGCTGCACGGCGACGCCGACCTGTCGGTGCCGATCGGCTGCGGTCGCACGGTCTTCGCGGAGGCGGGGTCGGAGGACAAGGAGTTCGTCACGGTCCCGGGCGGGGGACACATCGACCTGTGGAAGGTGGGAGGCGAGGCGCTGCACGCGCGGCTCGCGGGGTTCCTGGACAAGATCACGAGGAGAGGGACGGCATGCTGAAGCAGATCAACACCAAGCGGGTGGTCATCGGCGGGGTGCTGGGCGCGATCGCCTGGGTCGCGTGGGGATTCGCCATCCAGCTGGCGGTGCTCGGCAAGATGTACCCCGAGGCGCAGCAGGCCGGCTACTTCCTCCAGCAGCCGCGCTACGGCTTCTTTCCCCTCGCCTGGATCGGGCTCGAGCTGGTGCTGGCGCTGATCTGCGCCGCGCTCTACGCCGCGGTGCGCGAGGGCTGGGGCCCCGGCCCCGGGACCGCGCTCCGGCTGGGGCTGATGGTCGGCTTCGCGGCCGGCTTCCCGATCTCGTTCGCGATGGCGACCTGGTTGCCCGCGCCGCGGACCTTTCCGATGTGGTGGATGCTCGAGCTGTGGGTTGGCGCGGTCGTCGCGAGCCTGATCGCGGGGTGGTACTACCGCGAGTGAGCGGGTGCGGCCACCCGGGTCAGGAGGGCCGCCGATACCAGCCCCAGGCCCAGCATCGCGGGCCACAGCACCCCGCCGCCGAAGCGGTCGAGCAGGAAGGTCCCGATCGGCGGCGCGAGGACCAGCGCGAAGCCGAAGGTCATCGTGAACAGGCCCATGTACTCGCCGGACCGGTGTTCCGGGGCGATGTCCCCGACGTAGGCTGCCATCGCGGGGAGCAGCACCATCTCGCCGAAGGTCCAGACCACGACCGTCGCCGCGATCCCGGCGCGGCCGCGCGTCAGCGCCATCCCGCCGAAGCCGCACGCCACGAGCGCCGCGCCCAGCGCGAGCTGGCGGCCGGCCGGCCAGTCCGCCATCGCGACGTTCAGCGGGACCTCGAGCACGACGATGATCAGGGTGTTGAGCGTGAAGAGCGCGCCGTAGAAGGCCGCCGAGAAGCCGAGGTCCCGGACCAGGAAGAGCGGCAGCGAGGCCGTGAGCTGGAAGAACACGACCAGCGCCGGCAGCGCGGCGGCGAGGAAGTAGAGCAGCCGGCGGTCGCGCCACGCTTCACCCAGCAGCGGGGAGCGCGACGGGCCGGCCGCGGCCGCTGCCGCGCCGCCCGCTTCGCTCCTCGCTGCGGCGACGGGAACCCACGCCAGCAGCGCCGCGGCGGCCAGCGACGAGGCGCCGTCGACCCAGAACAGCGCCTTGTACGACCACGCGGCGAGGAACCCCCCGAGCGCCGGCCCGACGCTCATCCCGAGGTTGATCGCCAGCCGGTTGAGCGCGAAGGCGGCCTTGCGCTGCTCGGCGCCGGCCGCCAGCGAGACCGCCGAGAGGCTCGCCGGGCGGTAGGCCTCCGAGACGGCCGCGAACAGGACCGTCGCCGCGATCACCGGGGCCACGCCGCGCACGAACGGGTAGAGCGCCAGCACCGCCGCCGACAGCACCAGCGAGCTGCCCATCACGCGCGTCGCGCCGAAGCGGTCCGCGAGCCGCCCCGAGATCGGCGCCGCGACGATCGACGTCGCGCCGAACACGCCGACGATCGCGCCCGCCAGCGCGCTCGAGAACCCGAGCGGCCCGGTCAGGTAGAGCACCAGGAACGGGATGACCATCGTCCCCACGCGGTTGACGAAGGTCGTCGCCGCCAGCGCCCAGACCTCGCGCGGCAGGCCGCGGACGCCGCGCCAGGGGTTCATCAGTAGCCGATCGCCGCGCCGTCCTTGCGCGACTCCGACGCGCCCGCCCGCACGCCGCTGGCGGGATCGATGCAGACCGCCTGGTAGCCGCCGAACTGCCCCGGGAGGGCGACGAGCCGGTGCCCGCGGCGCGCCAGCTCGCGCAGCACCTCGGGCGGGACGCCGTTCTCCAGCGCGAGCCGCCCGCCGTCCGTCATCGGCGTGCCGGTCGGTTCCTGCGAGCCGTCGTGCACGAAGCGCGGCGCGTCGCCGGCCTCCTGCAGGTTCATGCCGAAGTCGACCAGGTTGACCACGATCTGGACGTGCCCCTGCGGCTGCGTCGCGCCCCCCATCACGCCGAAGGCGCACCAGGGCTTGCCGTCGCGCGTCAGGAAGGCCGGGATGATCGTGTGGAACGGCCGCTTGCCGGGTTCCAGCCGGTTGGGGTGCTGCGGGTCGAGCGAGAACTGGGCGCCGCGGCTGTGCAGCCCGAAGCCCAGCTCGGGGATCGCGTAGCCGGAGCCGAAGCCGGTGTAGTTGCTCTGGATCAGCGAGACCATGTTGCCGTCGGCGTCGGCCACCGCCAGGTAGGTGGTGTCGCCGCGCTGCAGCTCCTTCGGGTCGCCCGGCGCCACCGTGCGCGCCGCGCGGGCCATGTCGATCGACTTCGCGCGCGCCGCGGCGTAACCCTTGTCGAGCAGCCCGGCGACCGGGACCGACTCGAACGCCGGGTCGGCGTAGAAGCGCGCGCGGTCGGCGAAGGCCAGCTTCTTGGCCTCGGCCAGCACGTGCCAGAAGTCGGCCGAGTCGCGCCCCATCCCCCGGAGGTCGAAGGTCTCGAGGAGGTTCAGCATCTCGAGCGCGGCCAGGCCCTGCCCGTTGGGGGGAAGCTCCCACACCGTGACGCCGCGGTAGGTCGTGGCGATCGGCTCGACCCACGTCGCGCGGTAGGTCCTGAAGTCGTCGAGCGCGAAGAACCCGCCGTTCGCGGCGGAGTAGCGGACGATCGCCTGCGCGATCGACCCCTCGCGGATCGCGGGGCGTCCCTCCTTCACCAGGGCTTCGAGCGTGCGCGCGAGCGCCGGGTTCGAGAAGATCTGCCCTTCCCGCGGCGCCCTGCCGTCCGGAAGGAAGACCGCCGCGAACCCCGGCTTGTCCCTGAAGGCGCGCCCGCCGCGCTCCCAGGCCGCGGCGATCGCCTGCGGCACCGGCGCGCCCTCGCGCGCCAGCCGGATCGCCGGGGCGAGGACCTCGGCCAGCGGCAGGCGCCCGAGCTTCGCGTGCAGCTCGAACCAGCCGTCCATCGCCCCGGGCACGGTCCAGGCGTAGGGGCTGTAGAGCGGGATCGTCCCGTCCTTCTCCGGCGGGACCTTGTCGCGGGTCAGGGCGCGCGGCGCCGGCCCGGAGGCGTTGAGGCCGAGCAGCTTCCCCTGCTTCGCGTCCCACGCGATCGCGAACAGGTCGCCGCCCGGGCCGCAGGCGACCGGCTCCAGCACGGCGAGCGCGGCGTTCACGGCGATCGCCGCGTCGGCCGCGCTGCCACCCCGCTTCAGGACCTCGATCCCGGCCTGCGAGGCCAGCGGGTGCGCGGACGCGACCATCCCGTGCGTCGCGTAGACCACCGAGCGGGTCGCGAACAGCTTCCCCTCGGTCCGGTCCGCCGCGCGCGCCGCCGCCGTCGCGAGCCCGGCGGCGGCGAGCGCGAGGATCCAGCCGGCGGTCGCGCGGCGCACGGTCCGCCGCCTACCGCGCGCGCTTCAGTGCGGGCGGCGCCAGGTCGGGCGGCGCCGGCTGCTTCGGCTCCTGCGGCGGCTTCTTCGCCAGCTCGAGCATCAGCACCTCGACCGCCTTCTCCACCGACGGGTCGCCGCCCTGCATCACGACCTCGGGCAGGTCGTCGATCCAGATATCGGGCTCGACACCCTCGTTCTCGACAACCCACTGGCCGGCCGCGTCGTAGATCCGGAAGGTCGGGACCTGGACCGCGCCGCCGTCGGCCAGCGCCGGGTTGCCCGACAGACCGATCAGCCCGCCCCAGGTCCGCGTGCCGATCAGCGGCCCGAGGCCCCGCGCCTTGAACCAGTAGGGGAGGGCGTCGCCGCCCGACGACGAGTAGCCGTTCATCAGCATCGCCTTCGGGCCGTCGTGGGCGAAGGTCGGCGAGCGCATCGCCTCGATGTTGCGCCGGGCCCACCAGGCCATCGTGTTGCGCTCGAGGTAGTCGATCATCCGGACCGGGATGAAGCCGCCGCCGTTGTAGCGGTCGTCGACGATCAGCGCGGGCTTGGTGACCTGCGCGTAGAACATCTTCTGCAGCATCCGGTTCCCCTCGCCCGCGGTGTTGGGGAGGTGGATGTAGCCGACCTTGCCGCCCGAGAGCTTGTCGGCCAGCGCCATCCGCGTGCGGACCCAGTCGAGGTAGCGCAGGTTCAGCTCGCTGTCGACCGTCCGGACGGTGACCTGGCGCGCGCCCTCGGCCGCCGGCTTGGCGTTGACCGTCAGCACGACCTGCCGGTTGGCCTTCCCCTCGAGCAGGCGGTAGGGGTTCTCGGCCGTCGTCAGGTCGACCCCGTCGATCGCGACCAGGAACTCCCCCACCTTGACGTTCACGCCGGGCTCGGAGAGCGGGCCGCGCCACGCGTCGTCCCAGTTCTCGCCGGCGTAGATCTTGTCGATCCGGTAGCGGCCGGAGGGGTCGGCCAGCAGCTCGGCGCCGAGCATCCCGCCCTCGACCCGCTCGACCCTCGGCTCGTCGCCGGGGGCGACGTAGGTGTGGCCGGCCTCGAGCTCGCTCATCATCTCGCCCAGCAGCCAGTCGACCTCGGCCCGGTGCGCGACGTACGGCACCAGCGCGTTGTAGCGCGCGTAGAGCGCCTTCCAGTCGTAGCCGTGCATCGCCGGGTCGTAGAACCAGTCGCGGGTGATGCGCCAGCCGTCGGTGAACATCTGCTGCCACTCGGCCCGCGGGTCGAGCTTCATCCGCAGCCCCGAGAGGTCGAGCTTCCCCTCGCTCCCGGCCAGGCCCGCCTTCGCGTCGGTCAGGCCCCAGTTGGGGCCCTGGCGGTAGAGCAGCCTCTTGCCGTCGGCGGTCAGCAGGTAGCCGCCGGGGTTGTCGAGGACCTTCTCTTCCTTGCGCTCCTTGAGGTCGAAGCGGTAGAGGGCGCGCGCGCCGCCGTCGGCGTTGCGGACGTAGTAGACGAAGCCGGGGACGGCGGCCAGGTTGCCGTACTCGCCGGCCGGGAGGCCGGGAAGGGCGATCGTGCGGGCGACGAAGCCCTCGGGGACGATCGTCGTGGCGGGCGGCTTCGGCTCGGCGGGCGTCTCCGCGGTCTTCTTCGCCTCGCCCTTCTTCTCTTCCGTCTTCGCGCCTGCCGCCTCCTTCTTCGGTTCCTCGGCCTTCCCCTTCTCCTCGTCCGACTTGAGCGGGAAGAGCGGGTCGGCGGACGGGTCGAGCGCGGCGGCGTAGACGCGCCCCGCGTTGCGGTAGAGGTAGTCGAACTCGAAGGCGCTGGTGACGAAGTTGAAGTCGCGCAGGCTGGTGAAGAACAGGTACTTGCCGTCGGCCGAGAAGACCGGGTCGCCGTCCATCGTCGCGCCGTCGCCCAGGAAGAAGCTCTTCCGCTGCTCGACCGACCAGACCGCGATCCCGGGCATCCGGTTCGGGTGGCTCTTCTCGTAGGCCAGCCAGCGCGAGTCGGGGGACCAGCCGTAGCTGACCAGGTCCTCCTGGTCGCTCCGGTCGGCGACCGTCACCTCGCCGCTGGCGACGTCGACGACCAGCAGCCGCTGCTGGCGGTCCGCGAACGCCAGCTTCTTCCCGTCCGGGCTGAAGGCGGGAGCGTAGTACCAGCTGACCGCGTCCTTCGTCAGCTGCCGGGGCGTGCCGCTGCCGTCCTGGTGGGCGAGGTAGATCTCGTACTCGCCCGTCCGGTCGGAAAGGTACGCGATCGTCTTCCCGTCGGGCGACCAGGCCGGCGCGCGCTCGCGCACCCCCTGGCTGGGGAACAGCGCGCGCGTCGCACCGTCCTTGGCCGGGACCGAGAACAGGTCGCCGCGGGCATCGAACGCCACCCGCGCGCCGGACGGCGACAGCGCCGCGCCGCCGATGTGGGCGGCGACGGCCTTGAAGGCCGGCACGGCGTAGGGCTGCTCGGCCCCCAGCGTGACCGGGATCTTCGCGGACCGGCCGCTCGCCAGGTCGTAGCGGTAGAGGTACCCGCCGTTCATGAAGACGATCGCCCCGGGCCCCGCCGCGGGCCACAGCACGTCGAACTCGGTGAACTCGGTCACCTTGCGCGTGGCCTTCGTCTTCACGTCGTACGCGAACAGGTTCAGCGTATCGTCGCGGTCCGAGGTGAAGTAGATCGCGTCGCCGATCCACATCGGGAAGTTGTCGGTGACGCGGTTGTCGGTCACGCGCTCGGACTGCGCGGCCACCAGGTCGTAGATCCAGATGTCCTGCGCGCGGCCGCCGCGCGTCCGCTTCCAGGTCCGGAACTCGCGGTCGATCGGCGTGTAGGCCAGCTTCGTGCCGGCCGGGTCGAACGAGGCGCTGCCGCCGTGGGGGAGCGGCAGCGGCCGCTCCAGGCCTCCCTTCGGGTCGACGAGGAAGTAGGTCCCCATCCGCTCCCCGTAGGCGGTCCGGTTCATCCGGACCAGGATCCGGCCGTCCTTCGTCCAGTCGAGGATCCAGTTGTCGAACCCTCCGCGCGGCGGCATCGCGCCGACGTCGGTGTAGTAGGTCAGCTGCCGCGGCTCGCCGCCCGCGAGCGGCATGACGTAGACCTGGCGCGAGCCGGTGTACTCCGCCGTGTAGGCGATCCACGCGCCGTCCTGCGAGATCTTCGGGAACAACTCCTGTCCCGGGTGCGCCGTCAGCCGCATCGCCGGCCCGCCCGCGGACGGGGCCCGCCAGATGTCGCCCCCGTAGACGAAGACCACGACATCCCCGTGGATGTCGGGGAGGCGCAGCAGGCGCCCTTCCGGCGCGGCGGCGGAGCCGGCCTCGGCCGCGCGGGCCGGGAGGACGGCCAGCGCCAGCAGCACGATCAGCGCCAGCACGCAGGCGAAGCAGAGGGGAGTCGAGGGGGACGGGACCGGGGAGCGGAGCGTGCGCACGGAGGACCTCCGGAGGACGGTGAGGCGCCAGATTGCCAAAACGGAAGCGGCAAGACAAACGATAGCGGCAGCGGGGTATCCTTACGCCACCATGCGCCCCCCGCTCACCCCGCGCCTCGCACCGTTCGGCACGACGATCTTCACCGAGATGACCGAGCTGGCGGCGCGGCACGGCGCGGTCAACCTGGGGCAGGGGTTCCCCGACTTCGACGGGCCGGAGTTCGTCAAGGACGCCGCGCTCCGGGCGATCCGGGACGGCCGCAACCAGTACGTGCGGATGTTCGGCCTCCCCGGGCTGAACCGCGCCGTGGCGGCGCACCGGCGGCGCTTCTACGGCCTCGACTACGACCCCGACTCCGAGGTCACCGTCTTCTCCGGCGCGACGGAGGCGCTGTTCGCGACGTTCCAGGCGCTGTTCGACGCCGGCGACGAGGCGATCCTCTTCGAGCCGTTCTACGACTCCTACCGGCCCGGTCTGGCCAACGCCGGGGCGCGGGCGGTCGTGGTGCCGCTCGCTCCGCCCGGCTTCGCGCTGGACGCCGAGGCGCTGCAGCGCGCGGTCACGCCGCGGACCCGCGCCGTCGTCCTCAACTCGCCCCTCAACCCGGTCGGGAAGGTCTTCGCGCGCGAGGAGCTGGAGGCGGTGGCCGCCGTCTGCCGCCGCCACGACCTGCTGGCGATCACCGACGAGGTCTACGAGCACCTCGTCTTCGACGGCCGGCACCTCCCGCTCGCGACGCTGCCGGGGATGCGCGAGAGGACCGTGATGATCTCGTCGGCCGGGAAGACCTTCAGCCTGACCGGCTGGAAGGTCGGCTACGCCTGCGCGCCGGAGCCGCTGACCCGGGCGCTGCGGGCGGCGCACCAGTTCGTCACCTTCTGCACCCCCGGGCCGTTCCAGCTCGCCGTCGCCGCGGGGCTCGAGGCCGACGACGAGTTCTTTGCGCGCTTCGTCGCCGACTACCGGGCGCGCCGCGACCGGCTGTGCGCCGGGCTCGCCGCCGCCGGCTACGGCGTGATCGTACCGCAGGGGACCTACTTCGCCGTCGCCGACATCCGGCCGCTGGGCTGGGACGACGACCTGGCCTACTGCCGTGCGTTGCCGGAGTCGAAGGGGGTCGCGGCGATCCCGGTCTCGGCCTTCTGCGAGGAACCGGCGCGGGTGCGGCACCTCGTCCGCTTCGCGTTCTGCAAGTCGGACGCGACGCTCGACGCGGCGCTGGAGCGGCTCGGCGGCTGAGCGGTGGCGCGGGCCGCCACGGAGGGCGGGCGTTGCCGGGCCGCCACGGAGGGCGGGCGTTGCCGGGCCGCCACGGAGGGCGGCCCCTACGGGGTCACGGTCTCGCGGTCGTAGGCCCCGTCCGAGACCGAGCGCGCCGTGCGGAAGGCCAGCCGCGCGATCTTCTCGAGCAGCGCCGGGTTCAGCGTTTCCGGCCGGTCGCTGGCCTGGTGCAGGTGCGTGTAGCTCTTCGTCGACGCGAAGTAGAGCGTCGGGATCCCCTTCTCGTGGAACGGTGTCGCGTCGGCGCCGCCGCCGGCCCAGGTGTCCGCGATCGTGATCCGATCCCCGCCGGCGTCGAGCGTGCGGGCCAGCTCCCAGAGCTGCGGCGCGCTCTTGCCGCCGCCCAGTTGCAGCCCGTCGCCGTGCCCGACGCAGTCGATGTTGAGCATCGCCACGACCTGGTCCGGCGGGTAGGGCATCCGCTCGGCGAACCAGCGCGAGCCGTTCAGCCCCTGCTCCTCCGCGGCGAACAGCACGAAGACCAGGGTCTGCCGGGGCGGGCGGTGGCTCTTCACGAAGGCCTCGGCGACCGCGAGCAGCGCGGCGGAGCCGGAGGCGTTGTCGTTGGCCCCCGGCCAGAGGACCCCTTCCTGCGTTCCGACGTGGTCGAGGTGCGCCCCGAGCACGACGACCCGGCCGCGCAGCTCCGGGTCGCCGCCGGGCAGGATCGCGACCACGTTGGCCGCGGGCTGGTCGGGCCGGTACTTCGCCACGACCGTCATCGCCGCCTTCGCGCCGAGCGGGCGCGAGCGCGGTGCCTTCGCCTCGGCGATCTCCTTCGCCAGCGACTCGAGCGTGGCGCCGCTGCCGGCCAGCAGCTGGGCCGCCACCGCCCCGCTGACGTGCTGCTGCGGGAAGCCGGCCGGCTGCTCGCCGGGCCCGTGGAGCACGCTGGCGATCGGCGGCCCGACCTTGCCGTTCTTCGGCAGCGAGACCATCAGCAGCCCCACCGCGCCGCGGGCCTGCGCCGCGAGCGCCTTCGGCCGCGGCAGGGTCGCGTCCCCCCAGCCCTTGACCCCCTCCGCGGCGCGCGGCGGGTCGAAGGGCGGCGCGTCCTTGAAGACCAGCACGATCTTGCCGGCGACGTCCAGGCCGGCGTAATCGTCCCAGCCGCGGTCGGGCAGCGACAGGCCGAAGCCCGCGAACACCACGGGAGCCGAGACGGTGCCCGAGCCGGTGAAGCCGCGGCAGGTGAAGTCCTCCGGGATCGCCAGCGCGCGCGGCGCGCCGCCGGCCGGCGTGATCGACAGCCGGCAGCTCTCGATCGCGTTGTACTCGAGCGGGAAGACCTGCAGGTAGCCGCCCGCGTCGCCACCCGGCCGCAGGCCCAGCTTCTCGAACCGCTTGGCGGCCCAGCGCGCGGCCTCGTCGTAGCCGGGGCTCCCCGCCAGCCGTCCACCGAACTTGGGCGAGGCCAGGGTCCGCACGTCCTTCATCAGGGACTCGGCCTCGATCCCGGGGATCGCGTTCGGGTTCCCCTTCCGCTCGGCGAACGCGGCGCCGGCCGCGGCGAGCCCGATCGCCGCGCCTGCCAGGATCCATGCGCCGGCCCGCGCCCGGGCGGCCCCGCGATCGCGCCTCATCCGGTCCTCCGTCCGCGGGCGGCCGTGGACGGCGCGCCGCGAGCGCTGAGATCCTACACGGATGGCGCCCTCCCGCCCCGCACGCCCCCGCCCCGGTCGCCGATGACCGCGCGGCTGCTCTTCTCGGACGAGCGGCTGGTGGCGCTCGACAAGCCGGCGGGGCTCTCGCTCGCCACGCCGGCCCGCGATCCGGGCGCGGCGGTGAGGCGGCTGGTGGAGGCGCTCCCGGCCGCGGTGCGCCGCGAGGAGGCGCTCGAGCCGGACGCGCTGCACCTGGTGCACCGGCTCGACGTCGGCACCACCGGCGTCGTCCTGCTCGCGCGCGACGCGGCGACGCACCGCGCGCTGGCGGCGGCGCTCGGCGGCCGGCGGATCGGGAAGCTCTACCTCGCGCTCTGCTGGGGGCACCCGCGGCCGCGCGACGGGCGGTACGAGGCCCCGCTCGGCCCCGACCGCGCCGACCGGCGGAAGATGCGCGTCGACCCGGCGGGCCGCCCCGCCGCGACCCGCTACCGCGTGCTGGCCGCGCCGCCGCACGCGGCGCTGGTCGAGCTGCGGCCGGAGACCGGGCGGACGCACCAGATCCGCGTCCACCTCGCCCACGCCGGCCACCCGATCGTGGGGGACGACTTCTACGGGGGGCCGCGCCACCGCGGCCTGAGGGACGCCGCGCTGCGCGACGCGCTCGCGCCGGACCACACCTTCCTGCACGCGTGGCAGCTGGCATTGCCGGACGAACTGGGGCCGGTGATCACGGCACCGCTGCCGGCGGACTTCGCAGCGGCGCTCCGCCTGCTGGGAGTTCCGCTGCCGGGGCTGCCGCCCGGCGTCAGACCGGAAGGGCCAGCGCCGCGCTGAGCCGGTCGGTCAGCTCCGCCTTGGAGAGGAAGCTATCCGCCCCCGCGTCCAGGGCGGTGCGCCGGACCATGTCGGAGTCGAGGAACGACATCACGATCACGCGCGGCGGCGCGGCCCGGCGCTTCAGGCGGCGTGTCGTCTCGAAGCCGTCGATCCCGGGCATCACGACGTCGACCAGGACGACGTCGGGCCGGATCCGGGCGACCGCGTCGAGCGCCTCGAGCCCGCCGCGGGCGCAGCCCGCGAGGCACAGCCGGGGATCCGAGGCGATCCAGTCGCGCGCCAGCGCGAGGAAGTCCTCGTTGTCGTCGACCACGAAGACCCGCAGCGGGGGGCGCGGCGCCGGCATGGTCGATCCTCGGCGGGACCGCCCGGGGACGCGGTCCGCGTGGAAAAAGTTGGGGAGGCAGCGGAGCGCAGGATTCCCACTGCCCCCCCGGTGGGGCGGAGAGGAAGCGGCCTTGCTCCCCGCCTTGCTCGGTGACGCCGCTTGCGATCCGCGGGAGGGGACGACTTCCGCGGCCACTGGAGGGTCGGCGTCGGTCTCGGGGCTTGGCCGGTCCCTTGGCCGCGCCCCGCGATCATTGGATGGAATGATCCCGTGGCCGGGGCCGGGGACCCATCGGGGTTTCCCCGAGGGGGCGAGACAAAAAACCCTAGCCCTCGGACGAGATCAGGCCGGAGCGGATCGCGAACCGCACCAGGCCCGGGACGTCGTGGATCCCGAGCCGCTCCATGATCTGGGCGCGGTGGGTCTCGACCGTCTTGATCGACAGCTCCAGGTCGGCCGCGATCTCCTTGGTCGAGCGCCCCTCGGCGATCAGCTGCAGGACCTCGCGCTGGCGCGGGCTCAGGCCCCCGAGCGGGTCGGCTGCGGGGAGTTCGCCCCGCAGGTAGGAGTTGACGACCTGCTGCGAGATCGACGGGCTGAGGAACGTCCCGCCCCGTCCGACGGCCTCCAGCGCGGCCTGCAGGTCCGACGCGGCCGAGTCCTTCAGCAGGTAGCCCGCCACGCCGGCCCGCAGCGCCTGGGCGACGTAGGTCTCGCCGGCGTGCATGGAGAGCACGATGACGCGGGTGCGGGGCGAGGACTCCCGGACCCGCGCCGCGACCTCGAGCCCGTTGAGGCCGGGCATCGTGATGTCGAGCAGGGCGACGTCCGGGCGGTGCCGCTCGATCACTTCGAGCGCCTCGCGCCCGTCGCCGGCCTCGGCGACCACGAACACGCCGGTGATCGACTCCAGCAGCGCGCGGATCCCGCTGCGCACCAGGTGGTGGTCGTCGGCGAGGATCACCTTCACGAAGGCCTCCTCAGGCGCTCCATGGTAGCTCAGCCCGGATCGCCGTCCCCCGTCCCCGCGCCGAGGACAAGGTGACTCTCCCGCCGAGGGCCTCGGCGCGCTCCCGCATCCCCGTGATCCCGAAGTGCTCGCCGCCGCTCGCGGCGGCGGCAGCGGCGTCCGGATCGAAGCCCTGTCCGTCGTCCTCCACCTCGATTCGAAGGCGCCCGTCCGCGGCCCGCAGCCGGACCGCGACCCGCGCCGCGCCGGCGTGCCGGACGACGTTCGTCATCGCCTCCTGCACGATCCGGAAGGCGGCGATCTCCAGCTCCGCGGGCAGCCGCTCCGGCAGGCCGTCGTCCGAGAAGGTGACTTCCAGCCCCGTCCGGTCGGCCTGGGCCGCGAGATGGCCGCGCAGCGCCGCGACCAGCCCCAGCTCGTCCATCAGCGGCGGGCGCAGCTCGAACGAGAGCGCGCGCACCAGCTTGATCATCCGGTCGAGCAGCCCGACCGTGTCGGCCAGCCGCTGCGGCGCACCGCCGTCGGGCCCCAGCTTCTGCAGCAGCTGGATGTTGATCTTGGCGGCGGTCAGGAGCTGGCCCATCTCGTCGTGCAGCTCGCGGGCGATCGCCTTGCGCTCCTCCTCCTTGGCCGCCTCGAGCCGCCGCGTCAGGGCCTGCAGCCGCTCGAACGCGGCCTGCAGCTCCTCCTCCTTGGAGCGCGCCACGCGCAGCGCGGCCTCGCGCTGGACCTGCAGCTCGGTCAGCTCGCGGTTGCGGCGCTCCAGGCTCCGCGTCCGGACCTGGTGCCAGGCGATCGCCCCGGCGGCCAGCGCGACCGCGCTGAGGATCCGGAACCAGGCGGTGCGGTAGAAGGGGGGCACGACCTCGACCGTCAGCGCCAGCGGCGGGTCGCTCCACTCGCCGCGGGTGCCGCGGGCCCGCAGTTCGAGCCGGTGCGCCCCCGGTGCCAGGTCGGTGAAGGTCAGCTCGCGCCGCGAGCCCAGGTCGTGCCACACGCCCCCGCCCACCCGGTAGGCGTAGCGGTGGCGCCGGTGCGGGTCGTAGTCGACGACCGCGAACGACACGGTCAGCGGCTCGCCGTGGGCGATCGAGACCGCGGCCGGCGGCCAGGGCGAGCCCGGGGCCGCGGCCGGCCCTTCCAGCGTGCGCAGCGCGGTCAGCGCGAGCCGCGTCGGTGGCGGGGTGGGGAACGGCGTGCCGCGCGGGATCGCGACCAGGCCGTTCATCGTACCGATGTAGAGCGCGTCGTGTGTCCGGACGGCGGCAGACAGGTTGCCCTCGGACGAGGGCAGGCCGTCGGCGACGTCGTAGCTGACGAAGGTGCGGCGCTCCGGGTCGAAGCGGGTCAGGCCGCGCCGCGTCGCGAGCCACAGGCTCCCGTCGTCGTCCTCGACGATCGACATGACGTTGTCGTTGACCAGGCCGTCGCGCGCCGTGATCCGCTCGAAGCGGGCGCCGCGCTCCGGGTCCAGGCGCAGCAGCCGCGCCAGGCCGCCGCCGGCGCTGCCGATCCAGAGGTTGCCGGCGCGGTCCTCCAGGATCGAGGTGACGTAGTCGTGGGCCAGCGCCTCCGGGTCCTGCGGGTCGACCGGAATCCGCTGCACCTGCAGCGTGGACCGATCGACCAGGTTCACGCCGCCGGAGCGGGTGCCCATCCAGAGCCGCCCGGCGCGGTCCTCGAGCAGCGTGGTCACGAAGTTGTCGCTGGGGCTCGCCGGGTTGTCCGGGCGGTTCACGATCCGCTCGAAGCTGCGCCCGTCCTCGCGCAGGCGCGCCAGGCCTCCGCCGCCGGTGCCGACCCAGACCCGGTCGTCGCTGTCGACCAGCAGGGCGTAGGCGTAGCCGCGCGGCAGCGAGGCCGGATCGGACGGGTCGTGGCGGAAGTGCCCCAGCTCGCCCGAGGCGGGATCGAAGCGCGTCACGCCGTCGGTCGCCGCGAGCCAGAGCCTCCCAGCGCGATCCTCGCCGATCCGCAGCGTCCCGTCCGCGATCGGCTTCCCCTGCTCGGCCAGCGGCACGACCCGGAACCCCGGGTTGCCCGGCTCGAGGACCTCGATCCCGCCGCCGAAGGAGCCGATCCAGAGCCGCCGTTGCCGGTCCTCGTGCAGCGCCGTGATGTCGCCGTAGCCGGGCGAGCCGGGGCCGCTGCGGGCGCGGATCGCGCGGAACGGACCGGCCGGCTGGAGCAGGCGCGAGAGCCCCCCGCCGGTCGTGCCGATCCAGAGCGAGCCGCCCTCGTCCAGCGCCAGCGCCGTGATCCGCTCCTCGAGGATCGGCTGATCCAGCGCGCTGTCGTGGAGCCGGATCCGGTACTCGACGAACGGCGGCTCCTCCACCCGCAGCAGCCCGGTGAACGAGCCCAGCCAGACCGGGCCGCCCGGCGTCGCGGCGAGCGCCGGGACGACCGTCTCGAGCAGCGAGTCGTCCTGTCCTGGCCGGACGCCCAGGCGCAGCGTGGAACCGGTCCGCGGATCGTGCACGACCGTGCCGTAGCGCCCGCCGATCCAGAGGCGCCCGACCTCGTCGAAGGTCAGCGCGAACGCGTCGGCCGACGCGGCGGCGCGCGCGCTGCCCGGCGGGATCGGGAGCGGCCGGGCCGTGCCGGACGCCGGATCGAAGCGCAGGACCCAGTCGCCGATCGTCGCGATCCAGACCGTGCCGTCCGGCGCCGGCAGCACGGCGCAGACGTACTCCGATCCGGAGCGCGGCGCCGAGGCCGGCAGGATCGGAACCCGCTGCGCGCGGCCGGTCGCCGGGTCGAAGAGGTTGAGGCCCGACTGCGTCCCGACCCACAGCCGGCCCTCCCCGGCCTCGGCGATCGCGTAGACGCTGTCGTGGCTGAGCGTGCCGGCGTCTCCCGCGTCGTGGCGGAAGGCCGTGAAGTGTCCCGAAGCGCGGTCGAGCCGGCTCAGGCCCCCGGCGTTAGTCCCGACCCAGAGGCTGCCGGCGCGGTCCTCGAAGACGGTCCGGACCCAGTTGTCGGCGAGCGAGGACCGGTCGCCGACGACGTGCTGGTGGAGCTCGAAGGCGTAGCCGTCGAACGTGAACAGCCCTTCGCGCGTTCCGACCCAGAGCAGCCCATTGCGATCGAAGTAGATCGCGTTGATCGTCTCGGCGAAGAGCCCCTCGCGCGCACCGTGGCGTTCGAACGACGGGGTCGGCAGCGTCGGCTGGGCCGGCGCCGCGATCGACCCGCCGAGCACGGCCGCGGCCAGCACCCACGCCCGGCGGGCGGGGGTGACGCCGGCCGGCCGGCGTTGCGCCGCGCCGCGCATCGCCCTAGCCCTCGAACTGAACCCGGCCGCCCTGCAGCCGCTCCTCGATCAGCGCCCGGACGCGCTGGTTGAAGCTGTCCGCCGCCTCCCCCTCGCGCGGCGTCACGGGATCGAGGTAGGTCACGCGGACGCGGCGCAGAAGGCGCGGGAACCAGCCGCCGACCGGCAGCACGCGGTGCGTGCCGTCGATCACGACGGGGACGACCGGCACGTTGAGCTCGCGGGCCAGGATCGCGTAGCTCTCCTTGAACGAGCCGAGCTGGCCGCCGGCCGAGCGCGTCCCTTCCGGGAAGATCACGACGTTGTTGCCGCGCCGCAGCGCCGCGGCGACCTTCTGCAGCGACTGCAGGATCCCCTCCTCGGGGGTGGCCACGATCACGTTGCTGCGGTCGGCCAGGAACTTCTTCCAGGCCCCGCCGAAGTGCTTGGCCTTGGCGTAGTAGAGCGTGCGCCAGACCGCGCTCTTGCGCATGAAGGCGTTGACGAACATTCCGTCGAAGAAGCTCTGGTGGTTGGGAGCGATGATGCAGGGCCCCTCGGGCAGCCGATCGCCGCCCTGCGCGTCGGTGCGGAACGCGAGGCGCACGAAGAGGTCGGAGGTGAAGACGATCATCCGGTGCAGCAGGCTGCTGTGCGGCAGCGCGGGGGGGCGCGCCGGCTTGAGGATCTCGGACCACGAGAAGGCCGGCCCCTCGCCCTTGTCGGTCTTGTACTGGGCAACGAAGCGGGCCAGGTCGCCGGCGGTCGCGAACTCGCCCAGCCGCGCCTCCGGGATCGAGACCCCGAACGCCTGCACCAGGAACGCGGCCAGCTCGACGCGCCCCAGCGAGTCGACGCCGAGATCGGCGTCGAGGCGGCTCGCGGCGCGCACCGGCTGGCGGTACTGCCGCTCGAGGAAGCCGGCGATCTTCGCCAGCGTCGGGTCGCCGCTCTCTTCGGCGGCGGCCGGCTCGGCGGCGGCCTCGGCGATCGCGGCGGCGATCGCCGCGAGCTGGTGGCGCCGCAGCTTGCCGAGCCGGGTGCGCGGCAGCTCCTCGCGGGCCAGCGTGACCCGGGTGACGCGCTTGTAGGGCGCGACGGTGGCGTTGTACGGCTCGAGCACCTCGCGCCGCAGCCACTCCTCGGCGGCGCCGCGGTCGGCGATCGGCAGGCCGTCCCAGTTGGGAACGACCAGCGCGTGGAGCGTCTCCCCGTCGAGGAACACGCCGGCCTCGCGCACGGCCCCGGTCGCGCCCTGCAGCGCGGCCTCGATCGGCTGCGGGTTCACGTTCTTGCCGCTCGGCAGGATGATGATCTCCTTCAGCCGCCCGGTGATCGTCAGGAACCCTTCGTCGTCGAACTGGCCCAGGTCGCCGGTGTGCAGCCAGCCGTCGCGGATGATCGCCGCGGTCTCCTCCGGCCGGTTGTAGTAGCCCAGCATCATGTTCGGGCCGCGGGTCACGATCTCGCCGTCGACCGTCTTCACCTCGGTGCCGGAGAGGGCCTGGCCGCAGGTGCCCAGCTTGATCCTGCCGATCCGCGGGAAGGTGATCATCGGCGCGCACTCGGTCATGCCGTAGCCTTCGCAGACGGTGAACCCCAGCACGTCGAAGATCCGCGCGGTCTCCCGGCTCAGCGCGGCGCCGCCGCTGATCAGGTGCTGCAGCTTCCCGCCCAGCTTGCGGTGGACCGAGCCGAAGATCAGCCGGGAGAAGCGCGGCGAGCCGACCTTCGCGGCCAGCGCGAACAGCGCGCGGGCCAGGCCGCTGGCCTCGATCCGGTCGCGGAAGGCGTGTCCCAGCACGTCGTAGAAGCGCGGCACGCCGACGATCGTCGTGACCTGGTTGCGCTTGAGCGTCGCGACCAGTTCCTCGCCGACCAGCGAGGTCGCGAAGACGATCGTCGAGCCGCCGTAGAGCGGCGCGACGAGGCAGCCGGCCAGCGGCAGGACGTGGTGCAGCGGGAGCAGCAGGAAGATCCGCGAGTCGGGGGTGTAGTAGCCCTCCTCCACCACCGCCGTGACGTTGGCCAGGATGTTGCCGAAGGAGAGCATCACCCCCTTGGGGCTGCCGGTCGTGCCGGAGGTGTAGACGATCGCGGCCAGCGCGGACGGGTCGGCGTCGATCGGTGCAGCGTCGGTCCGCCCGTCCGCCGCGGGCTCGTGCGGCCGCTCCAGGTCGAGCAGCCGCGGCTTGTGCCCGGCCAGCGCCAGCGCCCGCTCGACGACCGGCCGCGTCTTCGTCGAGCAGTAGATCGCGCCCGGCGTGCAGTCGTCGAGCACGTACGCGACCTCTTCCGCGGTCGACATGAAGTCGACGGGGACCAGGACCTTCTTCGCGCCCCAGATCGCGTAGGCGGCGTAGACCCACTCGAGCCGGTTCTCGGAGAAGACGACGATGCGCTCGCCGGCGCCGTCGAGGTCCTTCGCCCAGTCCCGGGCGCGGCGCAGCAGCAGGTCGTAGGAGACGCGCTCGTCGCCCCAGACCAGGGCGGTCGTCGGGCGGGACTCGAGGAGGGTGGGCATCGGCGGCGCTCCGAAGGGGAGTCGAGTATGAACCGCGCGGCGGCCGGTTGGCGAGCCCGGCGGTGTGCTCCGGCCGGGGCTCAGGGCGCCGCGCCGTACTCCCGCGCCAGCGCCTCGAGCGCCTGCAGCAGCTCGGTCTTCGAGGCGTAGCGCGCGGGGGGGCCGCCCTTCGCCAGCGCGGCGTCGGCCGCGCGGCGGCCGACCGGGGCGCTCGCGGCGCGGGCCCCGAGGCCGCGCACGGCGCGGGCCGGCGTCGCGTCGGGCTTCTGCACCCTCGGCGCACTCGGCCGTGGCACGCGTTCCGACTTCACCGTCGTGGGTCTGCCCGTCAATCTCGCGAGCCGGCTGCAGGCGCTCGCACCGGGGGGCGGTGCGCAGGTCGACCACGCGACCGCCTCGCTCGTCGACGACGTGCTCGGCCCCGGCATCGAGGTCGAGGTGCGCGGCTTCGCGCAGCCGGTCGTCGTCCACGCCGCCTGACCCTACTCCCACTCCCCGTCGATCTGGTGCTATGGTGCCGCCGCCATCCAACCCGCCCGAAGCGAACTCCGCATGACGTCGTCCCGCGCCGATCTCGTCTTTCTCAAGGCCTGCCGA
>CAYZDB010000009.1:0-7895 GCA_964476985.1 uncultured Acidobacteriota bacterium
GCTGACTTCCCGGGGCCGCCCGTTGGATAATCCCCTGGGGTCCGGACGGAAGGAGAGTCGAGCGGTGATGGTCGCCAGTGCGGCGGTGGGGCGGTTCGTGTACCGGACGCTTCTCGCCTGTTTCCTCCTCGCGGCGCCGGCCCTTGCTGCCGCCCCGCCCCCTCCCGACGCGCTCTCTCCCGAGGGACGGTCGCGCTGGGACCTGTCGACCCTGCCCTCGGCGGCCGGACGCGCGGCGGACCTTCCGCCGGCCGCGCTCGCGGTGCTGCGCCCCGGCGAGTCGCGCGCCGTCGAGCTGGACGGCTCGCGGCTGCAGCTGGCCGGGCGCGGCGTGGGCTGGGCCGAGCTGCCGGAGGGGCCGCGCGAGGCCACCCTGCTGCGCGTCGCGCTCGAGCGGCGCGACGCCGCGGACGGCGGGTGGCGAACGGCGCGCCACGGCTGGGCCTGGATCGACGGGGACGCTCGGCTCCTGGCCTCGGTCCTCTGGAACGGGGCGCCGGACGACTGGAGCGGTCCGCCCGAGGCGTTCGCCCACGGTCCCGACGGCGTCGCCGACCTGAAGATCTACTCGACCGAGATCGCGACCGGCCCCTACTACGACATCAGCTACGGCTGGGACCGCGGCAAGGGGACGCCGGTCTCGGCGCTGACCACTCCCTCCTACGCGACCGCGGGCGAGCTGATCGCCGCCTCGAGCTGGGACTTCTCGGTCAACACGAGCGGGACCGAGGTCGCCGAGTCGCAGGCCGAGATCACCGCCGCCGAGACCTGCAACCTCAACCGCTGCGGCTACCTCTCCGGCGCGGACTGGTCGCTGCAGCGCACCGACAAGAGCTTCGACAGCACGGCCAACCTGCGGAAGGACAACCAGTCGGTCCAGTACGACGCCTCGGACCCGGCGAAGCGGACGCTCTGGCTGCGCGCCGGGCGGCAGAACGAGGGGAAGACCGGCGCCTTCGGCAGCGGCGAGACCGGCTACTGCTTCACCACCGACGGAACCGGGACGCGGACGCCGGTGCCGCTCTACCTGTTCGGCCACCAGGACGCGAAGGGTTACTACTTCGCGCCCGGCGACGCCTGGGCCGGCGGGCCCTTCAACTGCGAGCAGAACGTCTTCAACCAGACCTGCGGCAACCCCAACCTCTTCGACCGGCTCTACACCAAGGCCTGCGGCACGCACAGCGGCAAGCAGGGGGCGGCGGCGATCAAGAACGGCGTCGTGCGCCTCCCCTCCGGACACACCTTCAACGCGATGCTGGTCAAGGTCTACGCCGACTTCTGCGTCTACAGCGTCTCGGGCTGCTCGGCGCTCTTCAAGGTCGACGAGGTCCGGACGATCAACTACCAGTGGATGGCGCCGATCCTGGGGACCGTCGCGCGGATCCGCTCGGCGCAGAACGTCGCCGACGAGAACTCCTGGACGACCGTCGACGAGACCAACATCAAGTTCGGGCTCTACCCGCCGCTGTCGATCACGGTGACCGGCCAGACCGCGGGCTCGGTCACGCTCTCGTGGGACCCGGGCGCGCTGCCCCAGCGGATCAGCCGCTACAAGGTCTACTGGGACTCCGACTCGGGCAGCTCGAGCGGGTACGCGTTCAACTCGCAGACCCACCCGGGGCAGGTCAGCTTCGGCGGGGCCTCGGCCACGATCAGCGGGCTCGCGCCGGGGACCAGCTACTACTTCACGGTGACCTCGCTCTCCGACTTCCGGAACCCGACGACCGGCGTGACGCGCACCTACGAGAGCCTGGTCTACCCGACGCAGGTCTTCGGCGACCCGGACAAGGTCTACCCGGTCGAGGTGCTGGCGACGACGTCCGGCGGCTGCACCCCGACGCAGGAGGTGCAGGGGCTGCGCATCACGCGGCAGGCCGGCGGCACGCTGCGCTTCTGCTGGAACGCGGTGACCGACGCCTGCCTCGCCGGCTACCGGATCCTGGGTTCGAACGACGCGACCTCGGCCGCCGGCTGGAGCACGGTCGCGGACGTGGGCAACGTGACCTGCTGGGACGGCAGCCCGGCCTCGCGCTTCTACCTGGTCCAGGCGCGCGGCGGCACGGGCACCGGTCCCTGGGGCCACTATGGACGGTAGCGGCCGCCCTCCGTGGCGGCCCGCGCGGCACGTTGCCGCGCTGCTCGCGTTCGCGCTGTCCGTCGCGCTGCCGGCGGCGGCGCAGACCGTCTCGGCGTCGCTGCAGGGAACGGTCCGCGGCGCCGACGGCGCGCCGCTCGCCGACGCCGTGATCACCGCGCGGCACGCCGCGACCGGGCTCGTGCGCACCGCGCTGACCGGCACCGACGGGCGCTACCTGGTCGGCTCGCTGCCGCCGGGCGAGTGGATCGTCACCGCGACCTCGCCCGAGGGGAACCCGGGCGGCGAGCGGGCGGTCACGCTGGCGCTGCAGCAGGCCGGGCGCGTCGACTTCGTCGTGCTCAGCGGCCTGGCCGAACAGGTCGACGTCAAGGGCACGCCGGCGCTGCTCGAGCCCAAGCGCACCTCGACCGAGCTGCGGATCGACGACATGAAGGTCGACGCGCTGCCGGTGCAGGGCCGCGCGATCACCCAGCTGGCGCTGCTCGACTCCTCGATCGTGGCCACCCCGCCCGGCGCGTTCTTCGGCGAGCGCGGGGCGGTCTTCTCGGCCAACGGGCAGGGCGGCCGGGCCAACGCCTACCTGGTCGACGGCCTGGACAACGGCGACCGGGTCAGCTCGACCACGCTCAACAGCTTCTTCTCGCAGCAGGTCGTGCGCGAGTACGTGCTGATGAAGAACTCGTTCGCGCCGGAATTCGGGCGGGCCTCGGGCGGCGTGATGAACGTCGTGACCGAGCGCGGCGAGAACGACTTCGCGGCCTCGGCCTTCGTGCAGGGCTCGCGCCGCGAGTTCAACTCGGCGGGGGACTTCGTCGAGGGGCTGCCCGGCGCGACCCCCGACGACTCGGGCGAGATGGGGGCCTTCGGCTTCAAGCTGGGCGGACCGCTCGCCCGCGACCGCGCGTTCTACTTCGCGGCCTTCGAGCAGCAGACGACGGACGACGTCTACCCCTACACCGGCGTCGATCGCAACGGCGTCGCCGGCGGGGTGCTGCGCGGCGCCAACCGGGACACGAACCTGTTCCTGCGGACCGATTTCAACCTCTCCGAGGGCGACGTCCTGATGGTTCGGCTGTCGGGCGACAAGCGCTCGTCGGAGGGGCTCAACGTCGGCGGGATCGCGACCCCCGAGGCGGGCTTCGCGCTCGAGGAAGAGGACTGGCAGCTCGCGGCCGCGCTGACCTCGGTGCTCTCGCCGACGGTCGTGAACGAGTTCCGGGCGCTGGTCGGGACCTCTGACTACGGCCAGCGCGCCAACTCGACCCGGCCGGGGGTCGAGCGCCCCTCGGGGATCTTCGGCGGCAACAACCTCGCGCTGCAGGACCGGACCGAGCAGCGGGTCGAGCTGCTCGACAACGTCGCGTGGACGGTCGGCACGCACCAGCTCAAGGCCGGGATCGACCTGCTCTGGACCCGGACGCGGGCGCAGACCGCCTTCAACCCCAACGGCAACTTCCTCTACGCCACCGACCGGCCGTTCGAGCCGGGGGACTGCGGCGACCTGCTGGCTTCCGAGGTGCCGCGCTGCCCGCCGGGAGACCCCTACTGCGCCGAGCTCGCCACGCCGGTCCCCTGCCCCGGGATCCCGGGCTTCGACGACGACGGCGACGGGCTGGTCGACGAGCCGGGCCGGATCGACAGCTACCCGTTCGTCTTCCAGTACATCGACGGCCGGCCGGACGTGACGCTCGACGACACGCAGCTCGCGCTGTTCGTGCAGGACAGCTGGCAGGTCCACCCGCGCCTGACGCTCGACTACGGCCTGCGCTACGACCTGGCGAGCTACGTCCTGCCGGGCGCGATCACGGTCCCCTCGACGATCGACAACGGCGGCGCGGGACGCGACACGAACAACCTCGCGCCGCGCGCGGCCTTCAGCTGGCTGGCCACGCCGGACGGGAAGACGATCGTGCGCGGCGGCGCGGGGGTCTTCTACGACAAGATCCCGCTCGGCTTCCCGGCCGTTTCCGCGGTGACCTCGCAGACCGAGATCGGGCTGATCTTCCCGCAGGGGCTGACCTTCGAGATCACCGAGGACGTGGTCGAGCAGTACGGAATCGACCTGATCCTGTCGGGGCTGGTCTTCCCCGACAACCTGACGATGCGCTTCTCGACCGCGACCGAGCTGGACACGCCCTACGCGGTGCAGTACACGCTGGGCGCGGACCGGGCGCTGGGGCAGTACGGCGCGCTGACGATGGAAGCGGTGCGCGTGCTGGGCTACCACCAGGTGATGATGCGCGACCTCAACCCGGTGGTGACGACCGACGCCAGCGGGATGCCGATCCACCGCGACCCCGCGGTCGGCTCGATCGCCGCGATCACGACCGAGGGGCGGACCTGGTACAGCGGCGTGACGCTCGGCTACCGCTGGTCGCGCGGCTCGGACTGGGCCTCCGCCTCGTACACCTGGTCGAAGGCCGAGGACATGGCGCCCGACCCGCTCAAGGGCGGAATCGCGCTCCCCCCCGACTCCGACGACATCGAGGGCGAGACGGGACGCTCGGATTACGACCGGCGCCACCGGCTGGTGCTGTCGGGTTCGTGCGGGCTGGGGTTCTGGGGGCTGCGCGTCGGCGCGGCGGCGCAGTACGCCTCGGCCACACCCTTCAACGTGACGACCGGCCGCGACGAGAACCTGGACGGGATCACCTCCGACCGGCCCGAGGGGGTCGGGCGCAACCAGGGCGAGGACTCGCCGCTGGGCCCGATCAACGAGCTGCGGCGCGAGGCCGGGCTGGAGCCGGTGGACGAGCTCACGACCGAGCCCTTCCTGCAGGTCGACCTGCGCCTGTCGCAGCCCTTCCCGCTCGGCGACGGCGGCGCCGGCGGCGAGTGGTACCTGCAGGTCTTCAACCTCTTCGACCGCTTCAACCCCGCGATGATCGACGGGCGCGTGACCTCGGTGAACTTCGGCGAGGCGCTCGGGCTGGCGGGACCGCCGCGCACGCTCGAGCTGGGCCTGCGCTTCGGCTTCTGAGGCGCGCGTGAAGATCCTCGTCGTGGACGACGACCTCGACCTGCGCGGGCTGGTCGCCTTCGCGCTGCAGCAGGCCGGCTACCTGGTGCTGGAGGCCGGCAACGGGCTCGACGGGCTCGAGCTGTTCGAGCGCGAGCAGCCCGACCTGGTCGTGCTCGACGTCAACATGCCCCGGCTGGACGGCTTCGAGACCTGCCGCCGGATCCGCGCCGCCTCGCGCACGCCCGTGATGATGCTGACCGTGCGCGGCAGCGAGGAGGACCAGGTCCGCGGGCTCGACCTGGGGGCCGACGACTTCCTGGTCAAGCCGTTCAGCCCGCGGACGCTGCTGGCCCGCGTGCGGGCCCTCCTGCGCCGCGCCGAGCCGGCGCACGAGCCGACGCTGACGGCGGGACGGGTCGCGCTCGACCCGGCGCGGCTGGAGGTGCGGGTCGGCGACGCCGACGCGGTGCACCTGACGCCGCTCGAGTTCCGGCTGCTGCAGTTCCTCGCGGCCAGCGCGGGCCACCCGGTCGCCAGCGAGCGGCTGGCGCGGCACGTCTGGGGCTACGAGGGGATCGGCGACCGGCAGCGGCTCAAGCAGCTGGTCCACCGCGTGCGGACCAAGATCGAGAGCAACCCGGCCGAGGCCCGGCTGCTGGTCACGGTGCCGGGCGTGGGGTACGCGCTGCAGGTCGAGTAACAGCCGCGCGCGCACTTCGTCCCGCGCGCGGGAGTCCCGCCCCGGCAACGCCTGAGCGCCGATCGGCCCGCGCCGCGCGCACGACGCGCCGACAATCGGCGCATGACGACGCCGCGCCCGGACCGCCTCGACCGCCCCGCGCCGCCCCGCGTGCGGCGCTTCCTGCGCGCGACGGACGACCGCCGCGACTGCGCCTACCTGGTCACGCTCTACGCCGCGGCCGGGGCGCCGCCCCTGGCCCGGCTCGCGGACGGCGCGCTCGCGCCGCTGCCGGCGGGGCTGGTCGCGGCCGAGACCTGGCTGCGCCTGCCGCTGGTCCACCCGCACGTCAGCCTCGACGCGTGGAGCCTGGTCCCGGACCACCTGCACGGCATCGTCTGGATCGAGGACCCGCGCGGCGCGCCGCTGGCGGCGGTGGTCATGCGCTACAAGGAGGAATCGGCGCGCCGGATCCAGGCGCTCTTCGGCCCGGACGCGCCCCCGGTCTGGGGCGCCGGCCACTGCGACCGCGCGCTGCGCACGCTGGCGCAGGTCGCGTCGGCCCGCGAGTGGGTGCGCGACGGCGCGCGCCGCTGGGCGGCGCGGGCCCGGGGCGAGGGATCCTGAAGGGCCTCCGCCGGCGGCAGCTCAGCCCAGCCGCTGCGCCAGCCAGCCCCCGACGTCGGCGATCTCCTGCGGGCTGACCCCGTGCGGGATCGGGTAGCTCTTCCACTCGACGGGGTAGCCGGCCGCGCGCAGCGCGTCGCGCGCCAGCTCGCCGGCCGCGTACGGCACGACCGGGTCCGCCGTCCCGTGCGCCATGAAGAACGGCAGCCCGGCGCCCGCCTCCGAGCGCGCGCCCTCCAGCTCGTCCGGCAGCAGCAGGTAGCACGACAGCGCGATCGCGCCCGCCAGCCGCCAGGGGGCGCGCAGCGCGGCGTGGATCGCCAGCGCGCCCCCCTGCGAGAAGCCCGCCAGCACGATCCGTCCCGGGTCCACGCCGCGCGCGATCTCGCGCTCGACGAAGCCGCGGACCAGCGCCTCGCTGGCCCGGATCCCGGCGGCGTCGTGGCTGCGCGCGTCGAGGTCGAGCGCCGCGATGTCGTACCAGGCCCGCATCGTCATCCCGCCGTTGAGCGTGACCGCGCGGTGCGGCGCGTGCGGGAAGACGAAGCGCACCGGCAGGCCGGCCGGCAGCCCCAGCTCGGGCACGACCGGGTAGAAGTCCCAGCCGTCGGCGCCCAGGCCGTGCAGCCAGATCACGCTGGCCGTCGCGTCGGGCGGGCCGACCTCGACCGCGTCGGGCCGCGGCACCCCGCTCACGGCGCGGCCCGGTGGACCATCGTCGCGGTCGCCTGGGCGGTCGGCATGAGCAGGATCTCCTCGACGTTGACGTGCGGCGGCCGGGTCACGGCCCAGAGCACCGCGTCGGCGACGTCGGCGGCGGAGAGCGGCGTCATCCCGGCGTAGGGCTTCGCCGCCTTCTCGCGGTCCCACTCGAAGCGGACCAGGCTGAACTCGGTCTCGACCAGCCCCGGCATGACGTTGGTGACGCGGATCTGGTGGCCGTGCAGGTCGACGCGGAAGCCGCGGTTGAGCATCTCGACCGCGGCCTTGGTCGCGCAGTAGACGTTGCCGCCCGGGTAGATGTCGCGGCCCGCCACCGAGCCGATGTTGACGATGTGCCCGCGCCGCCGCGCGACCATCCCCGGCACCACCACGCGGCTGACGTTGAGCAGGCCCCGGACGTTGGTCTCGATCATCCGGTCCCAGTTGTCGAAGACCCCCTCCTGGATCGGCTCGAGCCCGGCCGCCAGGCCGGCGTTGTTGACCAGGATGTCGATCTCGCCCCAGCCCGCGTCGGTGATCGCGCGGATCGCCTCGGTGATGTCCTGGCGATCGCGCACGTCCGCGGTCAGCGCGCCGCAGGCCTGCGGGTCGCCGCGCCGCTTGATCATCTCGTCGCGCAGCTCCTCCAGCCGCTCCCCGCGGCGGCCGGCGACGATCACCCGCGCCCCCTCGCCGAACAGCGCCCAGGCCGTGGCGCGGCCGATCCCCGAGCTGGCGCCCGTCACCAGAGCGATCTTCCCGTCGAGCTGTCCCATGCCCTGCTCCCTGCCGCCCGCGGGCGGCCGGCGCGCATCTTAGCGCGGCCG
>CAYZDB010000009.1:7995-23422 GCA_964476985.1 uncultured Acidobacteriota bacterium
CGCAGCCCCGCCGTCACCGCCCATCCCGCGAGGCAGGCCGCGGCCGCCCCCAGGTACAGTCCCGCGTCGCCGAGCGGACCGCGCAGCTGGCCGGCCAGCAGCAGCCCCGCGCCGCCGCCCAGCCCGTAGGCCCACATCGAGACCAGCGTCTGCCCCAGCCCCTTGCGCCCGGGCGGGGTCAGCCGGTCGGTCAGCGAGACGGTGGCCAGGTGCAGGAGCCCGAACGACGCGGCGTGCAGCAGCTGCCCGGCGACGACCAGCGGCAGCGGCGGCGCCAGCGCGAAGAGCGCCCAGCGGGCCGCGCCCAGGGCCAGCGACCAGCGCAGCGCCGCCGCCAGCCCCAGCCGCGACAGCACGCGGTGCCCCGCCGCCATCAGCGCGATCTCGGCCGCGACCCCCAGCGTCCAGAGCGAGCCGATCGTCCAGGGCGCGACGCCGCGCGCGTCCATCTGGAGCGTGAAGAAGTCGTAGTAGGGACCGTGCGCGGCCTGTCCCAGCGCGGCCGCGACGAAGACGACCAGCAGCGTGCGCCAGGGGAGCGCGGCGCGCAGCGCACCGAGCGAGTGGTCGGCCGCGGCCTCCGCCGCGGCCGGATCGAGCCCCTCGCGCGCCGCCGCCTCGGCCCGGCTCGTCTCGCGCCCCGGCAACGCGAGCGCGACCGCGCCGGCCGCCGCCATGAAGCCGGCCGCGATCCACGGCACCACGCCCAGGCCGAGCGGCCGGACCAGGAGCCCCAGCCCCTGCGAGGTCACGATGAAGCCGAGCGAGCCCCAGAGCCGCACCCGCCCGTAGCGCTCGCGCCGCTCGCCGAGCAGGGCGAAGGTCGCGGCCTCGGCCAGCGGGAAGATCGGCACCACGAAGAAGCCGTAGAGGAAGATCCAGGCCAGCGTCGCGGTCACCGACTGCGCCAGCGCCGTCCCGGCCAGGCACACGGCGGCCAGCAGCGTGCAGCTCGCCATGATCTCGCGCCGCGCGTGCCAGCGGTCGGCGAGGTAGCCCCAGAACGGCGTGAAGACCATCCGCGCGATCGAGCCGGTGGCGAGCGCGGTGCCGATCAGCGCCGGGCCGAAGCCGCGCTCGGCGAGCAGCGGCGGGTACCACGGGAAGAAGGCCCCGACCGTGGCGAAGTTGAGGAAGTAGAACAGCGCGACCAGGACGAGCAACGCTCGCCCCTATCCCGGCTGCGGAAGCGTCGGCGCCGCCGCCACCGGGCCGATCGCGGGGACGGCCGCGAGCGCCGGCGCGATCACCGGCAGGCGGTGCGGCAGGCGCCGCACCGTCAGCGGCGTCGCACCGTGCGGGTCGCCGTCGAGCTGCGCCGGGACGCCGGCCGGGCTGGCGATCGTCACCTCGCCGAAGACCGCGCGCGTCACGACCCCCGGGCAGAGGTCGAGCCGCCCGGCGAAGGCCGTCGCCATCGCCAGCAGCAGGTCGGCCAGCCCGCTCGCGGGGAGCGCGACGAGGTCGAGCTGCCCGTCGGCGGGATCGATCGACGGCCCCAGCGTGAACAGCCCGCCGAAGTGGCGCGTGTTGGTCACGATCACCCACCCGAACGGGCCGCCGCGGAGCGGCACGCCGTCGAGCGCGACCTCCAGCGGCAGCGGGCGCCACGCCGCGAGCGCTTCGACCAGCGGCCGGGCGTAGGCCGCCTTGCCCAGCGGCGAGGGGGCGGCGCCGGCGGCGAGCCGCTCGTTGCGCCAGCGCGAGAAGCGACGCACGACCTCGGCGTCGAAGCCGGCGGCCGCGAAGAGCAGCCCGCGGCGACGCGGCTCGCCGGCCGCTTCCGTCTCGAAGACGTCGAGCAGCCGCACCGAGTCGGCCGCGATCAGCTGCGCCAGCTGTCGCGGGTCGGCACCGAGGCCCAGCTCCTCCGCCAGCACGTTGGCGGTTCCCGAGGGCAGGAACGCGAGCGGCGTCTCGAGCCGGGTCAGCCCGTCCGCCGCCTCGCGCGCGGTGCCGTCCCCGCCGACCACGGCGAAGCAGCGGCAGCGCGCCTCGTGCTCGGCCGCGAGCCGCGTGACGTCGCCGGGGGCGCGCGACGGCGCCAGCTCGGCGGCGAGCCCGAGCCCGCGCAGCGCGTCGCCCAGCTCGCCGGCCAGGCGCGCCGCGCGGCCCGCTCCCGCGATCGGGTTGAAGGCGATGACGACTGGGGGCTCGCGCACGGGGCGCATCCTACACACGACGGCCGCCGCCGGGTGGCGCCCTGCCGGGGCCTGTGGGATCGTTTCGGCCCCCGGACGGGCCTCCCCGGGCCGGGAGCGCCGGCTTGGACGGCCCCCCCCGCCGGCCCGATATTGAAGACGACGATGCGCGATGCCGCCCACCAGGCGCTGGGAGAGCTGCTCTCCCAGCCCGTCGGATCCTGGACCCTCGCCGAGGGGGCGCTGGCCATCGCACGCCTCGAGCACCCGGAGCTCGACGCCGCCGGGTGCCTGGCGGAACTGGACCGGCTGGCCGCCGCGGCGCGCGAGTCGGTCGGCGACGCGCGCCACCCGCGTTTTCTCGCCTCCGGGATCGCCCGCGTCCTGTTCCAGGACGAACGATTCCGGCTGGCCGAGGACGACGACGAGACGCTCCCCGCGAGCTGCATGCTGGACCAGGTGCTGGCGACCCGGGTCGGCGCCCCGACGCTGCTGGCGCTGGTCTTCGTCGAGATCGCGCGCCGCGCCGGCTTCCGCTTCGAGACCGTCGCACTGCCCGGCCACTTCCTCCTGCGCCACGGCGCCAGCGAGGAGGTCTTCCTGTTCGATCCGGCCCGCGAAGGGCGCCCGGTCTCGCTCGACGAGGCGCGGCGCATGGTCGCCGACGGCTCGGGCGGGCGGGCCGAGTTCCGCGAGGGCTTCCTCCGGCCGCTCACGCCGCCGCAGGTCCTGGCGCGGATCCTCGCCAACCTCAAGGCGATCTACTGGCGCGGCCCCGACTACGAGCGCGCGCTCGACGCGGTCGAGTTGATGCTGGCGATCCGCCCCGACGACCCGCGCGAGATCCGCGACCGCGGCCGCCTGCTGTTCCTGATGGGCCGGATGCGCGACGCGATCGTCGCGTTCGAGTCCTACCTGGCCCACAACCCCCGCGGCGAGGACGCCGACGTCGTGCGCATGCTGCTGGTCGAGGCCCGCGCCGGGCTGCGCGCCCAGCGCTGAGGACGAGAGCGTTGGACACCCCCGCCACGACGCGCACGGTCGTCGACTTCTCCGCCCTGTCCTCGGACCAGCGCTACTACTTCCTGATCTCGGCGGTGGTGCCGCGGCCGATCGCGTGGATCTCGACGCGGGGCGCGGACGGTTCGACCAACCTGGCGCCGTTCTCCTTCTTCCAGGCGATCGGCTCGGACCCGCCCGTGGTGATGATCTCGATCGCGACCGAGAAGCGCGACGGGACGCTCAAGGACACGCTGGTCAACATCCGCGGGACCGGCGAGTTCGTGATCAACCTGGTGTCCGAGGACCTGGCCGAGACGATGGTCCGGACCTCGGCCGAACTGCCCCACGGCGAGAGCGAGATCGCAGCCTTCGGCCTGACCCCGATCCCGTCGGCCGCGGTCGCCGCGCCGGCGATCGCGGAGGCCCGGGTCGCGCTCGAGTGCCGGCTCTGGCACGAGCTGCCGGTCGGCAGCGCCGTCGCCGTCTTCGGCGAGGTGCTGCGGGCGCAGGTCGCGGAGGGCCTGCTCGACGCGCGCGGAACGATCGACCCGATCGCGCTCCGGCCGCTGGGGCGGCTGGGGGGCTCGCTCTACCTCCCCTTCTCGGAGCCGCGCCGGATCCGGCGTTGACCTTCGGTCAGATTTCGGTAAGCCACTCAAGCGAGACCCCGTTCCGGCCGACAAGCCGTCCGGGGGCCCCTCCGGCTCCCGGCGGAGGACCTGCGTGTCGGGCGCGCTCGAAGCGATCGTCGAGGCCGGCGGCACCCTGGGGAAGGCGGAGAGCGCCTTCCGCGCGCTCTTCGAGAGCAGCCCCGGGCCCGCCCTGCTGTTCGACCCGAAGACGCTGCGCCTGCTCGACTGCAACCGCGCCACGCTCGAGGCCTTCGCCTGCCCCGACCGCGAGACCGCGCTCCGCACGCCGCTGACCGCCTTCTCGCCGCCGCACCAGCCCGACGGCGCCGCCTCGCGCACCAAGGGAATCGCGATGTTCCGGCAGGGGCTCGCGCAGGGCTCCCACGCCTTCGAGTGGGAGTACCGCCGGCTCGACGGCCGGACCCTGCTGGCCGAGGTCCGGCTGGCGCGGGTCTCGCTCGAGGGGCGCGACCTGCTGCTGACGACGCTCTTCGACCTGACCGAGCAGCGCGCCGCCGAGCGCCGGCTGCGCGAGTCCGAGGCGCGCTGGAAGTTCGCGCTGGAAGGGGCCGAGCAGGGGGTCTGGGACTGGGACTTCGCGACCCACGAGGTCTTCCACTCCGAGCGCTGGAAGTGGATGCTGGGCTACGACACCGGCGACGTCGGCAACGAGCTGGACGACTGGTCGTCGCGAGTCCACCCCGACGACCTGCCGCGGGCGCTGGCCGCGCTCAACGCGCACCTCGAGGGGCTCGCCCCGGTCTACGAGTGCGAGCTGCGGCTGCGCTGCAAGGACGGCTCGTACAAGTGGGTGCTGGACCGCGGCGCGATCGTCGAGCGCGACGCCGAGGGGCGCCCGGCGCGGATGGTCGGCGTCCACGCCGACATGACGGCGCGGCGCGAGGCCGAGGCGCGGATCCTGGAGACGACGCAGCGGCTGGCGATCGCGACGCAGGCCGCGCGGATGGGGATCTGGGACTGGAACGTCGAGACCGACGACCTGGTCTGGGACGACACGATGTTCGAGCTCTACGGCGTCGAACGCGCCTCGTTCGACGGCCGCTTCGCGTCCTGGGGGCGGGTCGTCCACCCCGACGACCTGGAAGCCGGCGTGGCGCAGGTCCAGCGCGCACTGGCGGAGAATGCGCCGTTCGACATCGCTTTCCGCGTGGTGCGCCCGTCCGACGGTTCGGTGCACTTCATGCGGGGGATCGGCCGGGTGCTGCGCGACGAGCGCGGCCGGGCCGTGCGGATGGTCGGCGTCAACTGGGACGAGACCGAGGACAAGCTGGTCCAGCAGCAGCTGCGCGCGGCCAAGGAGGCGGCCGAGGCGGCGGATCGCGCCAAGAGCGAGTTCCTGGCGATGATGAGCCACGAGATCCGCACCCCGATGAACGCCGTCGTCGGCTTCACCAGCCTGCTGCGCCGCTCGGCGCTGGACGGCGAGCAGCGCGAGTTCGTCGAGATGATCGAGTCCAGCTGCGAGACGCTGCTGGCGCTGATCAACGACATCCTGGACTTCTCGCGGATCGAGTCGGGGAGGCTGGAATTCGAGCCCGCGGCGGTTTCGCCGCGGGCGCTCGTGCGCGAGGTCGTCGAGCAGTTCCGGCCGCGGGCCCGCGAGCGGCAGCTCGAGCTGGCCGTTGCGCTCGACGACGACGTGCCGGAACGGATCGTCTCCGACCCGGTCCGCGTGCGGCAGGTGCTGTTCAACCTGGTCGGCAACGCGACCAAGTTCACCGAGGACGGCAGCGTGACGGTCCACGTCGGCCAGGACGCCGAGCCGGGTGGGATCGTCGTCACCGTGCTCGACACCGGGATCGGGATCGGACCCGAGCAGCTGGACCGGCTGTTCCGCCCGTTCACGCAGGGCGACTCCTCGACCTCGCGGCGCTTCGGCGGGAGCGGCCTGGGGCTGGCGATCAGCAAGCGGCTGGCCGAGGCGCTCGGCGGCCGGATCGAGGTCGAGAGCCGGATCGGCGAGGGCTCGGTCTTCCGCGTCGTGCTGCCGGCCGTGATGCCGGGGGCCGACCCCGCGATCCTCGACGAAGGAACGGCGGAGGATGCGACCTCGGGGCCGGCCGGAACCGGCCCGATCGCGCCCGGCGCGGTGCTGGTGGTCGAGGACCACCCCGTCAACCGGCGGCTGGTCGGCGCGATGCTGGAGCGGCTGGGGATCGAGGCCGACTTCGCCGAGAACGGCCGGCGCGCGCTCGAGCTGCTCTCGCTGCGCGGCTACGACGTGATCTTCATGGACATCCAGATGCCCGAGCTCGACGGCTACGAGACGACGCGGATCCTGCGCCGGCGCGAGACCGACGAGCACGCGGCGCGCCCGGCGTGGATCGTCGCCCTGACCGCGAACGCGATGGAGGGGGACGCGGAGCGCTGCCTCGGCGCCGGGATGAACGACTACCTGGCCAAGCCCTTCAAGCTGAACGACCTGGTCCGCGCCCTGCAGCGGGTCCGCAGCGGCGCGACCCCGCCCGAGCGGGGCGGCCCCGCCGGAGCGGGGCCGCCCCCAAGGCGCTAGTTCCCGGTCGGCAACGACAGGTTGACGCCGTCCTTCGCGAGCTGCTGCCGGAGCCATTCGAACTGCTGGTACTTGGAGAGCTCGATCGGGCCGTCGTAGCCCACGCTCTGCAGCTTCCGCGGCGGGTACTTCACGTAGGTCATCATCAGGTTCTTGATCGCCTCCGAGATGGTGACCAGGGTCCAGGTGCGCTCGGTGAAGTTGTTCATGAAGAGGTCGTAGCGCTCCTGCGGGTCCTGCCACAGGTCGAAGACCTGCGGCACGGTGGCGACGTACTTCTCCGCCCCCTTCCAGCCCAGGTTCGTGTCCACCGCGAGTCCGCCCGTCGCCTGGCCGTTGTCCCCGCGCAGGTTGAAGACCGCCTTGTAGTTCCCGACGCGCGCGGCGCCCGGGCTCAGCTCGTTCTCGGTGAAGTAGAACCAGGACTCGCGCGCCGACTTCCCGGTGCCGAACAGGACCGGCGACATGTCGTAGCTGTCGAAGATGATCGGCTGGCCCTCGCGGTCCTTCTCCGGCAGCTTCGCCCCCGCGAGCGCCGCGAAGGTCGCCATGTAGTCGAGTCCACCCACGATGTCGTAGTTGTGGGAGCCGGCCTTGATCTTCGGCCCCCAGGCGATCGACGGGACGCGGTTGCCGCCCTCCCGGACCGTGCCCTTGGTGCCGCGGAACGGCGTGTAGCCGGCGTCCGGGTAGACGTCCTGCCAGGCGCCGTTGTCGGTGGTCCAGAAGATGTAGGTGTTCTTGTCGAGGCCCAGCGCGCGCACCTTGTCGATGACCCGGCCGATCCGCGTGTCGTTCTCGACGAGCGAGTCGGCGTACTTGCTCTTGGACATCGACTTGTGGATGAAGTCGGGGTGCGGCATGTTCGGCTGGTGCACCTTCATGAAGTTGACGCTCATGAAGAACGGCTTGCCGGCCTTGGACGCCTTGTCGAGGTATTCGATCGCCGCCTTCTCGACGTACTCGTCGAAGAACGGGATCCCGACCACGCCCTTCTCCGGGGTGTTGACGTACTGGCCGTTGATCTTGAACTCCTCGATCGCCTTCTCGCCCGCCTTGCCGGACAGTGCGCCCTTGGTGACCTTCGCGAACATCTCCCGGAGCTTCGGGTCCATGTCGGGGAACCAGGTCGGGTCGGCGTAGGTGTACGCGTTCAGGTGGTAGAGCCCGACGTACCTCATCTCGTCGTAGCCCTGGGCGTTCGGGAGCGCGTAGTCGGCCTCCCCCAGGTGCCACTTGCCGGTGAAGAAGGTCTGGTAGCCGGCCGTCTTCAGCACGGAGGCCAGGGTCCACTCGGCCGCCGGCAACCCGCCGCCCTGCCCCTGGAAGGCCACGGTGGTCATCCCGCTGCGGTTGGGGATGCGGCCGGTCTGCACCGCCGCGCGGCCCGGCGTGCAGCTGGGCTGCGCGTAGAACGAGAAGAAGGTCATCCCCTCGGCCGATAGCCGGTCGAGGCTGGGCGTGGGCATGCCGCGGCCCGGGCCGCCGCCGTAGGGCCCCGAGTCGCCGTATCCGAAGTCGTCGGACAGGATCAGGATGATGTTCGGTTTGTCCTGCGCGGACGCCGGGCCGATCCCGAGGGACAGGACGGCGGCGGCGATCCCGAGGAGAACGGCCGCTCTCGTCATTCGGTGCATCTCGTGCATCCTCCTTCTCGACGTGGCCGGGATGCTTCCGGGCCCGTCGTCTCTCGTTACGGTTCCCAGGCGAAGATCCGCTTCCAGTCGGTCTTCATGCTGATGACCGTCCAGCCCTGGGACTTCGCCTGGTCGTACAGTGCCTGCGTGAACGCGCCGACCTTGGTGGCGGGCAGCTCCCGGGCCGGGCCGTAGGCGTACTCGCGCTTCGCGTCGTCGTGCAGCACGAGCATCGCCAGCCGTGCCCCATCCCCGGCCTTCGTGTACTCCAGCATCTGCCGGTCGCCGTCGGAGTTGCCGAACGCGGCGACGGGCCGGCGACCGATCATCAGGTGGATCCCCTCCGGCTTGCCGGCCTTGTCGTCGTTGAGCAGGAGCTTCGGCTCCTTGGTCAGGACCGGCTTGCCGCTCCTGTCGTAGCCGTAAGTCGTCCCGCCGGCCGAGCCGACCACCTGCTCGGGCGGGACGCCGTAGACGCGCTCCGCATAGGTCCGAACGAAGTCCTGACCGCCGCCGGTGACGATGTAGGTCTTGTAGCCGTTGGCGCGCAGGTACCTGAGAAGCTCCTGCATCGGCTGGTAGGTCAGGTCGGTGAAGGGCCGCTTCCAGCGCGGGTCCCTGGCCGTCTCGAGCCACTTCGTCGCCTCGGCGTTGAACTCGTCCACCGTCATGCCCGTGAGCGTCGCCGCGAGGAGCTTCCCGAGGTCCTCCGCCGGGAGCCTTGCGATCGCCTCGCGGTCGCCGGAGAGCACGGTCTTGAACGGTTCGACCGCCGCCAGCTCGGGCCTGGCCTTCACCACCGCCGGCACCCGCGCGAGGCAGTACATCAGCTGCGCGTACATCGGGTGCTCGACCCACAGCGTGCCGTCCTGGTCGAAGGCGGCGATCCGCTCGGCGACTGGCACGAACCTCGGGCTCGCCTTGTCGGTGGTTTCCTTTACGAAGGCGAGGATGGCCTTCCGGGCCGGACCGTCGTTCCACGACGGCAGGGGATCGACCTGGGAACGCGCCGGGACCGGGAGCAGGACCGTGGCGCAGGACGCCACGAGAAAGCGCAGCAGCGTGGGGAGTCGGCGGCGGGTCATACAAGCCTCAATCGCCGCCGTGGGCGCGGCGGCAAGTTCACTTTCGGGCCGGCAGGTTGTTTCCGGCTGGTGCGGGAGCATCTCGGCGGCGAGCCGGTCGGAGGTCCCCGAGAGAAGCTATCACGAGGTCGGTACCGCGAGCGGGGGGTGCACGGGCGGGCAGGCCGGGTTGCCCGAAGGGGCAGACGGTGCATCGCGCCGCGCCGCAGAAGGTTCGGGCGGCCGCTAGCCCCCGGAGAGGCGCCGGAACCGCTCGGCCAGCCGGCCGAGCTCCGCGGCCGATCCGGCGCCGAGCTTGGCCATCACCTGCGCACGCTCGGCCTTGACGGTCCGCTCCGAGACTCCGAGTTCCTGGCCGATCTGCCGGTTCTGCTCGCCGGCGACGATCCGGTCGAAGACCTCGCGCTCCCGCGGGGTCAGCGAGGCGAAGAGCGCCCGGAGCCGGGCGGCCTCCGCGCGTTCTGCGTTTTGGCGCGCGTCGCGCTCGAGCGCCCGCCGCAGGGCATCGAGCAGCGCGTCCCGTTCGATCGGCTTCGTCAGGAAGTCGACGGCTCCCGCCTTCATCGCCCGCACGCTGGAGGTCACGTCGGCGTAGGCCGTCAGGAAGATCACCGGCAGCGCGACGCCCCGCTCCTGGAGGTGGGCCTGCAGCTCGAGTCCGGACGGCCCGGGCATCCGGACGTCGAGAAGCACGCAGCCCGGGCGGTCCGGCGGCGGCTGCATGAGGAAATCGCCCGCCGAGGCGTAACCGCGCGCCTCGAAGCCGGCCGCGGCAAGCAGCCGCAGCAGCGCGGCGCGCAGTGAGGCGTCGTCGTCGACGACGTGGATCAGGGGCGCCGTGATCACGCCGTCACCTCCTCCGGGAATGCGGCCGCCGCGGCCGGCAATTCCACGCGGAAGACCGCTCCCTCGCCGGCGCCGTTCTCGCCCCGGATCCTGCCGCCGTGCGACTCGACGATGGTGCGAGCGATGGGCAGGCCCAGTCCCATCCCGGCGCGCTTGGTGCTGAAGAAGGAGTCGAAGAGCCTCGGCAGGTGCTCGGGCACGATACCGCGCCCGCGATCGCGGACCGTGATCGTGGCGCCGCCCGCGCTTTTCTCGACTGTCACGGCCACGGCGCGTCGGCTCTCGGGCACGTCGGACACGGCGTCGATCGCGTTGAGCACCAGGTTGATCACCACCTGCTGGAGCTCGATCGGATCCCCGACCATCGTCATCGGCTGCGGGGCGAGCCGGACGTCGAGCCCGACCTGGCGACGCCTCGCCTCCGCGCGCAGCACCGATTCTGCGTCGCTCACGACCTCGTTCAGGTCCAGGGGCCGCCGCTCGACCGCCCGCCCCGCGAGCAGCGCTCTCAGCCGCCGGATCACCTCGCCGGCCCGCAGGTCGTCGCGGCGGATGTCCGCGAGGATCTCCCGCAGTTCGCTGCCGCGATCCGCGCCCGACTCGAGCAGCAACTCCCCAGCTTCGGCGTTGCTCAGGATCGCCGCCAGCGGCTGGTTGATCTCGTGGGCGATCGAGGCCGTGAGTTCGCCCGCGACCGCCAGCCGCGACGCGTGCGCCAGCTCGAAGCGCTGCGCGTTCACCGCCTGCTCGGCCTGCCGGCGGCGCTGCCGCTCGACGAGGAGGCCGACGATCAGCGCCGCCTGGAGCAGAAGGACCGCGGCCACGGCGGCAACCTCGGCCCGGTGTTCCTCCAGGAAAGTGGGCGTCCGGAACAGGATGACCGCATCGCCGGGGACCTCCGACTCGGCGATCCCCCACCGGCGCAGCTGCCGCCAGTCGGCGACCAGGCGGGTCGGCATGGTCTCGGGCAGGCGCAGCGACGCCGGTTCGGCGCCGGAGAGGATGTCGACCACGGTGCGTCCCGCTTGCCGCGCCATGGCGTCGAACGTCGCCATCCGGCCGCCCACGACGCCCGTCCCGAGGAACGTGTTGTAGGGGCCGTACACGGGCGCTGCGGCGGCGCCGGCGATCAGGACCGCCGACTCCTGCGGGGTGAAGCCCGGGCCGTCTCCGGCGCGGAAGAAGCCGGGGGTATAGACCACGTCCCCGCCCCCGAGCCCGTGGAGCCGCTCCACCAGCGCGGCGACCGGAAGTCCGGCGAGGAACTCGACCTTCACCCTTCCTTCGAGGTGCGAGGCCTCCTCGCGCAGCCGCAACTCGAAGCCGCGGTCCGCCTGGGTGCTGTCGGTCACCACGACGAGGCGGCGAGCCGCCGGGTGCCAGCGCAGGGCCTGTTCGACCGTGCCGAGGAAGTCGTAGTCAACCGGGACGCCGACCACGTCGCTCGGCAGGGGCGGGATCGAGCGCAGGTACGACCTCGAGACGGCCAGGTGAACCACGGGGATCCGCGGGAAGAGCTCAGCGCGATGCCGGAGCAGGAAGTCAAGCGCGTCGGCGCCCGCCGCGACGAGCACGTCCGGCGGGTGCTGGGCGTACTTCTCCCGCAGGAAGGCGGTGAAGGCCTGGGCATAGGCTTCGCCCTCAAACTCGGGATGGTCGAGGAACTCGGCGCTTAGCTCCGCGGAGCGATCGCGCTCGGCTGCGATCACCTCGTGCAGCGTGCGATCGGCTTCGACGTTCGCCGGGAGCAGTCGGCCGTTGGAATAGAGCACGAGGACGCGGCGGGTCCCGGCGGCGGCGGTGACCGCGTCAGCTGCAGTCGAACCGCCCGCGGCCACGAGGCCCGCCGCGATGAGCCCCGCCGCCCTCCGTACGAACAACCGAGCGGGAATCGCCGCAGGCCGCCCCTGCCGCTCTCGGGAGGGCTCGGATCGGCGCATCTCGGGGCGATGCGAACCACGGCTCATGGCCCGCAAAGGGTAGCATCGGGAGCGCCGCGCGCGGCGGGCCGCACGCGCGCGTCCCTTCGATCGCCTTCGGACCGGTCAGTGCGCCGCGGCCTTTGCGGGGGCTCCCGCCTTCGCCGCCCGCAGCCGCTCCGCCTCGTGCCGGATCTCGGCCAGGTCGCGCTGCATCTCGCTCCAGCCGTACCAGAGCGCGTAGTCGGGGTTGGCGTGGAAGGTCCCCTGGAAGGCGCGCATCCGGTGCTCGAGGAACATCACGAACAGCTTCTGCTCGACCGGCGTCGGCGCGTCGTGGAAGGTCAGGAGGTCGGGGAAGGCCGAGGCGTAGCCGGCGGGCCTGGGCAGGATCCCGTCCTTGTAGAGCGCGGCGACGGTGCGGATCGCCTCGGCCATCAGGTGATCGGCCTGGCGGATCATGTCGTCGCCCTGCTTCATCTGGGCCGAGGCGAAGCCCTCGGAGTGGCACTGCGCGCAGACCTTGAGCATCCGGTCGCGCTCGGCCTGCCACGACTCGGCCGTCAGGCGCGCGATGTCGGCCGCCTTCACCGCCTCGAGCCGGCCGGTCGGCTTCCCCTCCGGGTCGAGCACGCCGAGCCCCTGCAGGATCGTGACCTGGTCGGCTGCCCACTGCTTGTCCTCGGGAAGCGGCAGGCGCACCGCGAGGAAGCCCCACGCCGTGCGGACCTCGTGGTTGCCGCCGGCCATGTGGCAGTCCTGGCAGGTCGGTGCGGGCGTCGACGCGGGGAGCGTGCCGTTCTGCTTGAGCAGCGCGCGCACGCCGTGCTTGCTGGCCGAGTACATCTCCCACTGCGGGTGGTCGAACCCCATGTGGCAGGTCTGGCAGGCCTGGGGCTGCTTCGCCTCCTTGACCGAGAAGGTGTGGCGCGTGTGGCAGGCGTCGCACGAGGCGTTGCCGAAGGCGTGCGACCCCTCGGCCGCGATCTTCTTCAGGTCGGCCTCGCTCTTGAGCCCCAGCTTGTGGCAGCCGCCGCAGCCCTTCATCCCGTAGGTCATCGCGACCGGCTGGGCGTGGATCGTCGGCATCGCCTCCATCGAGACCCAGGCCAGCGCGTGCTTCCCCTTCTTGAACTGCGCGACCTGCGTGTCATGGCAGTCGGCGCAGGTGTCGGGGGTCGGCAGCTTCGTCTTAGCGACGTCGTCCGTCCCCTTGTGCTCGGAGCCGTGGCAGGTCTCGCAGCCGACCGACGCGCCGCTGTGCTTCGACAGCTTCCAGTCCTCGACGATCTGCGGGGTCGCCTCGAGGTGGCAGCCGACGCAGGCCTGGGCGAGCGCGGCAGGAGCGGCGGACAGGGCGAGGACGGCGAGCGTGAACAGGGCGGCGGGCAGGACCAGGGCGCGGACGGATCGCATGGCGGAGGGCTCCTTGGAAGGAGCCCGAGGCTACTCCTCGCGGCCCGGGCCGGAGTTGATCTGGATCAACCGCGCGGGCCGCGAAGCCCGCCGCCGGGCCGCGGATCCCGCCGGATCACGGCGTCTCGCGCGCCTTACGCTGCATCGCCGCCAGGTAGTCGTCCATCTCCGCCTCGCTGGCGAAGAGCGAGGTCCCGGGCAGCGCCTTGACGATCGCCAGGACCTTCTGAATCTGCGGCTGGAGGTTGGTCATCATCACCCGGCCGCCGTACCCGGTGACCGTCTTCTGCGCGCGGAACAACTCGCCGATCCCGGCGCTGGTCATGAAGTCGAGTCCCGCGAGGTCGAAGACCAGGGTCCCCGGCCGGCGCGCCAGCACCGGCTGGATCTCGGTCGCGAAGCGGCGCGCGCTGTCGGAATCGAGCCGGCCGCCGAGGGCCACGACGGTGGCGGCGTCGCCGCCGGAGAGGGTGCGCTGGCTGACGTGCATGGTCATCGGCATGGACGGGTCTCCGGCATTCGGGACGAATCTGGCGCAAGGCGGACGGTCTGTCCAGCGTGCCGGGACCCGCCCCGGACCGGCCCCATCCCCCCCTCAGAAACGGTAGCTGAAGGAGGTGAAGAGCTGCCGGTTGTCCTCGATCCCGCCCGTCGTCTGCTCGAACGACAGCAGGTAGAGCCAGTGCCGCGCGAAGGCGATGTCGAAGTTGACGCCGTACCAGACGAGCCGGGTCTCGGGAACCGTCGAGAGCAGGCCGGTCTCCTGGCGGATCCCCCCGTCGAGGAGGAAGTGGATCGACGGCGTGGCCGTCAGCCCGACGGCCAGCGAGTAGAGCTCGCCCTTGGCGCGCGCGCTGTCGTAGAAGGTGGCTCGGCCGCCGACGTTCAACCACGAGATCGGCAACCGCGAGGAGCCGAGCAGCAGCGAGTAGGACTCGCCGTCGCCCGCGTCGCCGCCGCGGGCGAAACGCGCGTTCGCGCCGACCGTCAGCCACGCGAGGGCGGCCTCGGCGGAGACCCAGTAGCCCTGCCGGAAGGCGTCGTCGAACTCGATCAGCGGGTCGATGTAGTCGCGGTAGAGCAGGACGTTGCGCCGGCTGTCGATCCCGGCGCCCAGGGTCACCTGGGGCGTGACGCGGTAGCGCGCGTTGCCGAAGATGCTGGTCGGGGAGAAGAAGCTGCTCTCCGCCTCGGCCTTCCAGCCCCGGTTGAGATCGATCTCCTGGGCCAGGTAGGCCGAGAAGCGCGGCGTGTCGTAGTACCCCTGCAGGTACACGAACTCGCGGTTGATCTCGCCCTCGATGTAGGAGCCGACCAGGCCGACGGTGGCGCCCCAGCTCGATCGCCGGCCCGGCAGGCCGCGGAGCGTGGCGTAGCCGCCGTACTGGCGGACCAGCGACGAGAAGCCGTAGGTGACCGGGTTCGGCTGCGTGCCGGCGAGGCCGCCGATCGACCAGCGCGGGCCGGAGTACTCGGCCAGCACGCCGTCGAACAGGCTGACGGTCGAGAGGGTCGGCGAGTACATCCGTCCGACGACGACCCGCACCGGCACCTCCCGCCCGGTCCACGAGGCGTTCGCCCGGTAGACGCGATTGGTCTGCAGTTCCGCCGACTGCGGGCCAGACACGCGATAGCTGCGGTAGGAGCGGATGTCGACCTCGAGCCCCATCGCACTGCCGCCCAGGTTCGTCCCCGCGAGGCGAAGGTCGAGGCCGGGCTGGGTGAAGCGGTAGTCGGTATCGGGCTGCTCGATGATCTGGTAGCGCACGCCGATCCGGCCCGCGAGGCCCCAGTCGCGCAGCGCGCCGCGTCCGCTGGATGACCGCTTCGGCGCCGGGCTGGCCGCTGCGTCCGGCGCGCTCCCGGCCGCGGCGGGCGCGGTGCCGGCCCCCGCGGAGGCTGCGGCCGCGGCCTTCGCGGGATCGACGTGCGGGATGTAGCGCACGACGTCGCCGACGACGACGTCCAGCCCCGGGTCCTCGCGCCGGCAGCCCGACTTGTGCGACGACACGACGAAGACGTGCAACCAGCCGATCACCGTCCCGTTGCGGACGACGTCCAGCACGTCCCCCTCCTGCACCCCCTCCTCGCTCCCGGCGTCGATGTAGACCGTCGCCGCGGTCATGTAGGTGACCTTGGCCTCGAGCGAGACCGGCTCGTCCGCGCGGACGACACCGGCTCCCGCCCCGAGCGCGAGGCCGAGGACGAGGACGAGC
>CAYZDB010000010.1:0-22649 GCA_964476985.1 uncultured Acidobacteriota bacterium
GGATGAACTCCTCCTGCGCCGCCCGCCGCGGCTCGCCGGGCGCGGGCTGCCGGCGCTCGTAGCGGCCGTCGGGCAGCGCGTCCCAGGCCGAGCACTTGTCGCCCTCGTAGACCGCGACGATCCGGTCGAGCTCGGCCTGGACCTCGCGGTCGAGGACCGGCGCGATCGTCTCGACGCGGTTCTCGAGATTGCGCTTCATCCAGTCCGCCGAGCCGGTGTAGTACTCGGGCTGCCCGCCGTTGACGAAGCGGTACAGCCGGCTGTGCTCGAGAAAGCGCCCGACGACGCTGTAGACGCGGATCGTCTCGGACAGGCCCGGCACGCCGGGCCGCAGGCAGCACAGCCCGCGGACGTTGAGGGTGATCGGCACGCCGGCGCGGGCGGCCTCGTAGAGCGCGGTGATCATCTCGCGGTCCTGCAGCTGGTTCATCTTGGCGTAGATCCCGCACGGGGCCCCGGCGCGGGCGTGCTCCGCCTCGCGCCGGATCAGCTCGATGAAGCGCGGCCGCATGAACTCGGGCGCGACCAGCAGCCGCTGGCAGCTCTGCGCCCCGGTCGCGCCGGTCAGCTCGTTGAAGACCGCCGCCGCGTCCTCGCAGATCTCGGGGTGCGCCGTCAGCAGGCCGAAGTCCTCGTAGATCCGCGCCGTGCCGGTGTGGTAGTTGCCGGTCCCGATGTGCGCGTAGCGCCGCACCTGGCCGGCCTCCTCGCGCACGGCCAGCGCCAGCTTGACGTGCGTCTTGAGCCGCTCGACGCCGTACGCGACGTGCACCCCCTCGTTCTCCAGCAGTTCGCCCCAGGCGATGTTGGGGGCCTCGTCGAAGCGGGCCGTGATCTCGACCAGCACCGCGACCTGCTTGCCCCGCCGCGCGGCCTCGGCCAGTGCGCGCACGATCGGCGAATCGCCGCTGGTGCGGTAGATCGTCAGCTTGATCGCCAGCACCTGCGGGTCGACCGCGGCCGACTCCAGGAAGCGCAGCACCGAGCCGTCGAAGCTGTCGTAGGGGTGGTGCAGCAGGATGTCGCCGCGCCGGATCTCGTCGAAGATCGCCTCCGGGTCGGACGGGTCGAGGTCCCGCAGGCGGGGGTGCACCTGCGGGACGTGCCGCGGGTAGCGCAGCTCCTCGCGGTCGGCAATCTCCAGCCGCATCAGGTCGGCGAGCCCCAGGCAGTGGTCGACGGCGTAGACGTCGTCCGGGCCGACCTTGAGCTGGCTCGCCAGCCAGCGCACCGCCGGCTCGGGCATCGCGGCGTCGACCTCCAGCCGCACCGGGCCGGCGAAGCGCCGCGCCTTCAGCTCGTCGGTGACGAGGCGCACGATGCTGCCCGGCTCGCGCAGCTCGTCCTCCGCCGCGTCCAGGTCCCGCGCCGCGTCCCCCTCCGCGCCGCGCGTGACCCGGAAGGCGTGGACGCGCGCGAGCGGGGCGCCCGGGAAGAGCAGGTCGAGGTTGGCCGCGATCACCTGCTCGAGCGGCACGACCCCCGGCCCGCCCGGCCGAGTCATCCAGCGCGGCCGGTTGCCGGGTACCTTCAGCCGCACGAAGCGCTCGCGCCCGCCCTTCCCCTTGCCCAGCGCGATCGCGAGGTTCAGCCCCAGGTTGCTGATGAACGGGAAGGGGTGCTCGGCGTCGACCGCGAGCGGCGTCAGGATCGGCAGGATCCCGGCGCGGAACTGCTCGCGCAGCTGCGCGCGCTCGCCGGGTTCCAGGCCCGCGACGTCGTGGATCGGCAGCCCCGCGGCATCGAGCGCCGGGCGCAGCTCGTCGCGCAGCACCCGCTCGATCGCGCGGACCTGCTGCACGATCTCCGCGCGGCAGGCCGCGAACTCCTCGAGCGGCAGCCGGCCGTCGAGCGAGCGCTTGCTGCGGCCGCGCTGGACCTGGCGCTTGAGGCCGCTCATGCGCTTCATGAAGAACTCGTCGTGGAGCATCCCCATGATCCCGGCGAACTTGATCCGCTCGAGCAGCGGCAGCCCGGGGTCCTCGACCAGCGCCAGCACGCGGCGCGCGAAGGCCAGCCAGCTCAGCTCGCGGTTGAAGTAGGTCTCGGGGGAGTTGAGCGCGATCGGCTCGGGGTGCGCGGTGTCCACGGGACGGCCTTCCACGGGCGGCAGGACGGGCGGATTTCGGGGATCCGCCGCCGGCCCTCATGGTAGCCCCGTCCCGGCGGCCGGCGGAGGCCGCCCCGGTAACGGGTGCGTGACAAGGGCGCGCCGGCGCGATCCGGAGCCCTCCGGAGGTGTCCGGCCCGGTCGGAATGGGGCGGCGCGGCGGCGGTCAGAGCGCCTCGCGGGACATCACCTGCCCGTCGACCCCGACGACGACCTTCTCCACCGGCACGTCGCTCCCGACCGCGTCGCGCCCGCGGCGCACCGCCTCGGGCAGCGACTGGCAGCACGGGACCTCCATCACCACGACGCTGACGCGGGCCACGCCGCTCTGCGCGAACAGCGCGGCGAAGCGCTGCGTGTAGGCGCCAAGGTCGTCGAACTTGGGGCAGCCGATCATCACCGCGCGGCCGTCGAGGAAGTCGCGGTGGAAGTGGGGGACCGCGACCGGCACGCAGTCGGCGGCCACCAGCAGGTCGGCGCCGCGCAGGAAGGGCGCGTGCGGCGGGACCAGGCCGATCTGCACCGGCCAGTGCGACAGCGCCGAGTCGCCGGCGGCGGCCTTCTCGGCCATCGGCGAGGGGCCTGCCGGGCGCGGCGGCGCGCTGGGGAGCGCTTTCAGCTCGCGCATCCGGCTGCCGGGGCAGCCGCCGACGGGGGCCGGCGCCGGGCCCGCGGGCCCGGCCTGCATCGCGCGCAGCGCGTCGAGCGGGCCGCCCCCCGCGAACGCGGCCAGACCCGGGCTGCCGGGCCCGCCCGCGGCGTGGGCCCCGCGGTGCGGCTGCCCGACCAGGTGCGGCGGCATCACGAAATCGTCCGCCTCGCGCTCGATGATTCGGATCGCCCCCTTGGGGCAGTGTCCCAGGCACGCGCCGAGGCCGTCGCACAGCGCGTCGGCCGCCAGCTTCGCCTTGCCGTGGACGATCTTGATCGCCCCTTCCTGGCAGGAGGGGACGCAGTCCCCGCAGCCGTCGCACAGTTCCTCGAGGATCTCCACGATCTGGCGGACCGCCACGGGGCCTCCCTTCGACCGGGGGACTCTGACCCGCCGGGAGGCCGCGCGCCTTGACGCAGATCAACGCCGGGGCCCGCCCCGGAAGGGCGAATCGGGGCCCGGCCCGCACATACCAGTAATACAACGCAGATAAAGTCCGTTGACGCTGCGGGTTAGTCCGGCTTCTAATCCGCCCGCCTTGGGTCAGCCGCCATCCCGGCGGGCGACCGCGGTGGGCCGATGGAACCAGCCGAGTTCCTGCGAAGCCACCCCCCGTTCGATCGACTCCGTCCGGAGGACTTCCGGATCGCCGAGGAATCGCTCGAGGTCGCCTACTTCCCGCGCGGCGCCGCGGTGCTCGAGCGCGGCGGCCCCCGCAGCGAGCACGTCTACCTGGTCCGCAAGGGAGCCGTCCGGTTCGAGCGCGACGGCGTGCTGGTGCAGGAGCTCGAGGAAGGCGATCTCTTCGGCTTCCCCTCCCTGATCGCGAAGGCCGCCCCGCACGTCGACGTCCTCGCCGGCGAGGACCTGCTCGTCTACCGCATCCCGGAAGAGGCCTTCCTGCGGCTGATGAAGCGCGAGGAGTTCGCGTCGTTCTTCCTGCAGGACCTGGCGCAGCGCCTGCGGACCGCGGCCGCCGTCGAGACCCTCCCGGCCGGGCGCGACCTGGCCGCGCCGGCGCAGGCGCTGGTGTCGCGCACGCCGATCTTCGTGCGCCCCTACGACACGGTCGAGCAGGCGGCGCGCACGATGCGCGACCTGCGCGTCAGCTCGGTCCTGGTCGAGACCGACCCGCCCGGGATCCTGACCGACCGCGACCTGCGCAGCCGCGTGCTGGCCGAGGGGCGCGGACCGGAGACGCCGGTGTCGGCCGTCATGACCCGGCCGATGAAGACTCTCCCGGCGAACTCGACCCAGCTCGAGGTGCTGGTCTTCATGCTCGAGCACCGGGTACACCACGTGCCCCTGCTCGATGGCCAGACGATCGTCGGGATGGTCACCGACACCGACTTCCTGCGCCGGCAGGCCAACAGCCCGACCTCGCTGCTCTCGGGGATCGAGAAGCTGGCGCAGGCCGAGTCGCTGGCGAACTACGCGAGCGAGCTGTCGGGCGTGATCGAGAACCTCGCCTGGGGCGGCCTCGAGGCCGCGGAGATCGGCCGGATCGTCTCGCGCCTCAACGACGCGCTGATCGCGCGCCTGCTGCGGATCGCGGAGGCGCGGCTCGGCCGCCCGCCGTGCCCCTATGCCTTCGTCGTCTTCGGCTCGGAAGGGCGGATGGAGCAGGCGCTGCTGACCGACCAGGACAACGCGCTGGTCTACCGCGACGACACGCCGGCGGCGGCGGAGTACTTCGGCCAGCTGGCGGCGAGCGTGGTCGACGGGCTGATCGCCGCCTCGTTCCCGCCCTGCAAGGGCGGCTTCATGGCCACGAACTGGCACCGGCCGCTGGCCGAGTGGGAGCGGCTGTTCCGCGGCTGGATGGAGACGCCCGAGCCGCGCGCGCTGATCGAGGCCGCCAACTTCTTCGACTACCGCGCGGTGGGCGGCGCGCTCTCGCTCGACCCGCTGGCCGAGATCCTGCTGTCGGCCGGGCGCGAGCGGATCTTCCTGGCGCTGCTGGCGCGGGCTTCCCTGGTGTTCGAGCCGCCGCTGGGGCTTTTCAGGCAGGTCAAGGAAGACGAGGACGGCGTCGACCTCAAGCGCGGCGGGATCGTCCCGATCGTCTCGCTGGCACGGCTGCACGCGCTCGAGGCCGGAGTCCAGGCGCGGCCCACGCTGGAGCGCCTGCCGGCCGCCGCCGCGGCCGGCGTCCTGAGCCGCGAGGGGGCGGAAACGCTGGCCGAGGCCTTCCGCTTCCTGCTGCGGATCCGGCTCCGGGCGCAGGTCAAGGCGGTTCGCGCCGGCCGGCCCCCGGGCAACAGCGTCCAGCTCGAAGACCTGACGGCCCTCGAGCGAACCCACCTGAAGGAGACGTTTCTGGCGATCCGCGAGCACCAGCAGGCCACGGCCCTGAACTATGCTGTCTCGAGGATTTCCTGATGTTCTGGCGCTCCCCGGCCTGGGACGACGTGACCTACGTCGCGCTCGATCTCGAGACTTCGGGCCTGCGTCCGAAGCTCGACGAGATCATCGCGGTCGCGACGGTCCCGGTCCGCGCCGGCGTGATCCGCTACGGCGAGCGCTTCTACAGCCTCGTCCGGCCGCCCGACCTGGTGTCGCTGCCGTCCGACGGAATCGGCGCCCACCACATCCTGCCCTCGGAGCTGGCCGACGCTCCGGGCCTGGAGGAACTGCTCCCCGCGATCGACGAGCGGCTGCGCGCGGGGGTGCTGCTGCTGCACTTCGCCCACCTCGACCTGGGTTTCCTCAAGGACGCCTACCGGCGCGCCCGCCGCGACTGGCCGAAGCCCCGGGTCGTAGACACCGTGAAACTGCTGCTGGAGCTTTCGCACCGGCAGCAGCGGTTCTCCCCCCATCCCGTCCCACCGAGGACCGCCCTCCCCGTGGCCCGCCTCGAGCTGGGACTTCCCCCCTACCGCCACCACCACGCGCTCTCGGACGCGTTGGCGACAGCGGAGCTGTTCCTCGTGCTGCGTGCGCGGCTGGGAGCCCGCACCCTGCGCGAGTTGTGCTAGCGGAAGCAACACACCGGAGGAACAAGGAGGAGCCCGTGGGAAAGAGCGTGCACCAGATCCTGGAGTCGGCGCCGTTCAAGGAACTCGTGCGTAAGAAGTGGACGATCTCGATCATCCTGACGATCCTGCTCTTCATCGTCTACTACGGCTACATTCTCCTCATCGGCTATGACAAGTCCTTCATGGCCGAGAAACTCGGGGCGGGCGCCACGACCAAGGGGATTCCCCTCGGCGTCCTGACCATCCTGGGTGCCTGGGTGCTCACCGCGATCTACGTCGTCTGGGCCAACAAGGTCTACGATCCCGAGGTCAAGCGGCTTCGGGACGAACTCCACAAGTAGGAAGGGGAGGAGACGATGCAGAATCCAGCCGCACCCGCCGCGCAGGCCGCTGCCGACACCGTCCAGAGCTCTCTCGGCGCGCCGACCGCATCCGCCATCTTCTTCTTCTTCGTGATCGTCGTGCTGACGCTGGTGGTCACCTACTGGGCCGCCAAGCGCACCAAGTCGACCAAGGAGTTCTACGCCGCCGGGCGCAGCGTGAGCGCCTTCCAGAACGGTCTCGCCCTGGCCGGCGACTACATGTCCGCCGCGTCGTTCCTGGGGATCGCCGGCATGGTGGCCCTCAAGGGCTACGACGGCATGATCTACGCGACCGGCTGGCTCGTCGGGTGGCCGGCGCTGATGTTCCTGATCGCCGAGCCGCTGCGCAACCTCGGCAAGTACACCTTCGCCGACGTCGTGGCGTTCCGGCTGCGGCAGGGCCCGGTCCGGATCGCTTCCGCGATCGGCGGGATCCTGACCGTCATCGCCTACACGATTGCCCAGATGGTCGGCGCCGGGAACCTGATCAAGCTGATGTTCGGCATCGAGTACAAGCTGGCCGTGCTGATCGTCGGCGCGGTGATGCTGGCCTACGTTCTGTTCGGCGGGATGATCGCGACCACCTGGGTCCAGATCATCAAGGCCGTCCTGCTGCTCGTCGGCGTCACGATCCTGATGCTGATGGCGATGTCGCACTTCGGCTTCAGCCCGGGCAACCTCTACCAGGCCGTTTCCGACAAGGTCGGGCAGGCGGCGCTCGAGCCGGGAGGCCTCGTCACCAACCCGCTTGACGCGGTCTCGCTGGGCCTGGCCCTGATGTTCGGCTTGCTCGGCCTGCCGCACATCCTGATGCGCTTCTACACCGTGCCGGACGCCAAGGCGGCCCGGACCTCCGTACTCTACGCGACGGGGTTCATCGGGTACTTCTACATCATCATCCCGCTGGTCGGTTTCTCCGCCTCGGTGCTGGTCGGGCGCGACATCATCTCCAAGTACGACAAGGGCGGGAACATGGCCGCGCCGCTGCTCGCCGAGCAGCTGGGCGGGACACCGTTCCTGGGCTTCATCGCCGCAGTCGCCTTCGCGACGATCCTGGCGGTGGTGGCCGGCCTGACGCTGGCCGGCGCCTCCGCCTACTCGCACGACATCTTCGTGTCGGTGATCAAGAAGGGGCAGGCGACAGAGCAGCAGCAGGTCCGCGCAGCGAAGGGGGCGACGGTCGTGTTCGGCGTCCTCGCGGTGCTCATGGGCTTCCTGTTCGAGGGCCAGAACGTCGCCTTCATGGTCGGCCTGGCGTTCGCGATCGCCTGCAGCGCGAACTTCCCGGCCCTGTTGCTGTCGATCGTCTGGAAGAAGTTCACGACGACGGCTGCCTTCTGGTCGATCGTGGTCGGGGCCTTCCTGGCGGTCTTCCTGATCGTCATCAGCCCGACGGTGTGGGTCGATGTCTTCAAGAACAAGGAGGCGATCTTCCCGCTCAAGAACCCGGCAATCGTCTCGATGACCGCCTCGTTCATCGTCGCCATCGTCGTCTCCCTGCTGACCAAGGAGAAGACGGCGGAGGAGATGTTCGAGGACGAGAAGCTCCGCGCGTACCTGGGGGTCGGAGCCGAGTAGTCCGGGCGGCGGGGGCGCGCGCGTTGCGCGCGCCCCCGCACCCGTTCCCGTCTTCGATCCGAGAGGGGCCGCCGATGCACCCTCGCGCAATCGTCCTGACCGGCGCCTCGGGCTTCATCGGCCGTCACTTCCTGGAGGCGGTTGCCGGCGAGTACCCGGTCTTCGCGATCGCGCGCCGCTCGCAGGCCCTGTGCGGCGCTCCCTCCCACCCCGCGATCCACTGGATCCAGGTCGACCTGACGCGCGAGGCCGACACGCTCGACGCGTTCCGGAGAATCGACGCCGCCGGCGGCGCGGACGCGGTGCTGCACCTCGCCGGCTACTACGACTTCACCGGCCGGCCGAGCCCGCAGTACGGCAGCGTCAACGTCGACGGCACGCGGCACGCGCTGGCCGGGGCCCGGCTGGCCGGAATCCCGCGGTTCATCTTCGCCAGCTCGGTCGCGGCCTGCGGGTTCCCGCGCGCGGGAGCGGTGCTGACCGAGGCCTCGGCCCCGGACGGCGACACCCCCTATGCGGCCAGCAAGCGCGCTGCCGAGCAACTCGTCACGGGCGCGGCGGCGGACTTCCGCACCGGGATCGTGCGGCTGGCCGCGATCTTCTCGGACTGGTGCGAGTACGAGCCGCTGTTCCGCTTCCTCGAGACCTGGCTCTCGCCCTCGGCCCTGCACGCGGTCCTGGCCGGCTGCGGGCTCTCGGCGGTCCCGTACCTGCACCTGCGCGACACGGTCGACTTCTTCCGGAGGCTGGTGTCCCGGCTCGACCAGCTCCAGCACGAGGTCCTGCTCGCCAGCAGCGACGGGGCGACGACGCATCGCGCGCTGTACGAGGCCGCGACCGCCGCGCACTTCGGCCGCCGGCGGCCGGCGATCTACCTGCCGAAACCGCTCTGCTGTGCCGGACTCGTGCTGCGCCAGGCGGTGGGCCGGGCGCTCGGGGCGCAACCGTTCGAGCGGCCCTGGATGGGGCGGATGATCGACAAGCAGCTCGCGGTCGACGCGGGCGAGACCCGGGCCTGGCTGGGCTGGTCGCCGCGGCCGCGCCTCGCCGTCGTCCGCCGCATGCCGTTCCTGGTGCAGAACCGCAAGTCGCACGCGACCGAGTGGCACCGCCGCAACCACGCGGCGCTGCGCCGCGAGCGGTTGCACGAGAACCTGCTGATCCACCGCGTGCTGGAAGAGCGCGAGCCGGAGCTGGCGGCGCGCTTCGCAGCGCTCGTCCCGGAGCCGCACGGGCACGCGCACGCCGCGCTGCTCGGGGGGCTGCTCGAATCGCTGCGGCTAGCCGACAAGGGGGTCTTCGTCGCCGCCAGCCGGGGCTACGCGGAGCGGCTCCGCGGACAGGGGGCCACCGAGCCGGAAGTGGCGCGGGCGCTCGGGCAGCTCGCCGCGCTGTGCCGCGACGCGGCCCTGCCGCACGGCGCCGGCGAGGCCTGGGAGGACGCCGTTCGCGACCACGTCGAGATGACGGTCCGCTTCGGGATCGACGCGGTCGAGGAAGTCTTCGAGGAGCCGTAGGCCGGTCCGTGCCCGTCCCCGCGGCTACGCCCGCCGCTCCGCCGAGCCCTCCGGCGGGTAGGAGAGCGTCCCTCCGAGCGCCCCGATCTCCTGCTCCGCGAAGTCGGGGAAGGGAAGCTCCCCCTGCCGGCGCCAGGCCTCCACCTGTTCCTCCGCCGCCCGCGTCCGGGCCGCGTCGATCCCCGTGTCGCGGCCGAGGTAGAGCGTCTGGGAGGGGAACGCGAAGCCGCTGCCCGACGCGCCGACGATCTCCATCACGCGCAGGAAAACGTCCTCGCGCACCGCGGTGAACGCCGGGAAGTCGGTCGTCCTGACGAAGCAGAAGATCTCGACGTCGAGCGAGGACGGGCCGTAGTTGACGAAGCGCACGCGGGCCTGCTCGCGGTCGATCATCGGGTGGGAGTAGAGCAGGCGGCGCAGCTCGGCCAGCAGCCAGCGCAGCTGGTCGGGAGTCGTCTCGTAGCGCAGGTTCAGGACCTGGTAGAGCCGGATCCGGTCGCGCGCGCCGAAGTTCTCCAGGAACTCGGTCGAGAACTGGGCGTTCGGCACCGAGACCACCGTGCGGTCGACGGTCCGCAGCCGCGTCGAGCGCAGGCCGATGTCCTCGACCGTGCCCTGGAAGGCCCCGACCTTGCAGAAGTCGCCGACCCGCACCGGCTGGTCGAGGATCACGGAAACGCCGCCGAAGAGGTTCTCGATCGTCTTCTGCGCGGCGAAGGCGACGGCCAGCCCGGCCACCCCCGCGCCCGCCAGCAGCGCCGTGACGTTGAAGCCGTAGTTCTGGGCGAGGAGCGTCCCGGCCAGCAGCAGCAACGCCAGCTTGGCGCCGCGCCGCAGCATCGGCACCAGGCTCAGCATGCCGCGGTTGCCGGCGGCGCGGTAGCTCGCCTCGGCGTGCGCCGAGAAGGTGTCGATCAGCCGCAGCAGGAACCAGACGAAGGCCGCCGCCGCGAGCAGGCCCATCAGGAACCCGACGCGCCGCTCCGCGATCACGGAGAGCGAGAGGTACCGGCTCCCCAGCCCGAACAGCAGCAGGGCCAGGTAGAGCCGGAACGGCGGCGTGAAGGCGACGAGCACGTCGTCGTCGATCCGGTTGTCCGAGAGCGCGACCAGCCGCCGGAGGGGCGAGCGCAGCGCCAGCGCGACGAAGCGCGCGGCGATCCACGCGGCTGCCGCGAGCAGGACGATCCCGGCCCACTGCCAGAGCGTCGAGTTGAAGATCCGCTTCGTGAGCATGAACTCCGGCAGCAGGCGGTCGAGCCAGGGGTAGCCGTGCTCCTCGTACAGCGCGTCGATGACCGCCACGGTGGGGACCGCGACCTGCCACTTCGCGTCCGCCTCGGGGCCGCGCCGCTCGAGGAGCACGCGGGCCTCCGAGCCCTGCAGCGGGAGGTTGCCGATCAGCTCGACCAGCTCCGGCTGGCCGTCGTCCCCGGCCCCTGCGGGGTCGTCGCTCAGCGTCTCGGGGTCGATCCAGAGGAAGCGGTCCAGCGCGAACTTGAAGCGGCGCGCGAGGACCGGACCCTGCTCCGCACGCGCTTCGGGCGGCAGCTCGGAGAGGTCGAGGAACTCCGCGGCCCGCGCGTAGTCGCCCGCCCGCGAGGCGGCGAGGAAGCCGACCATCGCCCGGCGCGGCGTCGAGCGGTCGTCGGGGTCGAAGCGGTAGGCCGGACGGCGCTTCAGCCCGAGCTGCTGGTCGAGCCGCTCCGGCGCAGCCGAGCCGTCGGCGGCCGGCTCCGCGGCGGCGCCCGCCGCCGGCCGCGGGAGCGGCAGCCCCGGGATCTGGGCGGTCGCGGGGCCGGCCGCGAGGCCGGCCGCAGCCAGGGCCAGGCCGAGCGCGAGAAGGGCACGGGAAAGCGGCCGGGGGGGGCGGAACATCGACGGATCTCCTCGGGGAGGGGGGCGTGGAGCCCCCGGATTCTGGTGCAGGCGCCGTGGGCCGTCCAACCCGGAGGGCACCCCTCCGGCTGCGCCGTGCGCCGGGTTCCGAACCGGCAAACCGTCGCCGGAATTTCACGTTGAACCGCGTGCGCGATGTTCAATTCCACCCTACATTCTCCTGCGATGACCCAGCTCACGCTCAACCTGGACGACGACCTGCTGGACGGGCTGGCCGAACTCGCCGCGATGGTGGGAACCACCCTCGAGGCGCTGGTGCCGACGATCCTCCGCGACACCCTCTTCGGCGAAGAGGTGCCCCCGGCCTGCGACCTCTCGCTTGCGGGGTGGTTCGATCGCGAGGCGACGGAGGTCGACCTCACCGGTTCGCTGCCGCTCTTCGGCCGGTCCTGACCCGTCCCGTTCCGCTGTCCGCGCCCGGATCCCCGCGGCGCGGCGCCCGTCGCGCGCCTTTCTCCCCCCTTTCGCTTTCCCGGCCCGGGTGCACCGCCCCCGCCCCGGGAACAGGGATTAGGATGCGCGCGCCCGCCGGGAGCGGATCCCGGCCGCGGGGCCCCCCCTGGCGCCCCGCCCGCGAGGACCCCGTGAGAGGACGAGACCCGCAGGTCGCCCGCGCCCCCCGGCGCCGGGGGCGGCCGCTCGCTGCCGACGCCGACCGCTACGCGCTGTACCAGAGATCGGTCCAGAGCCCCGAGTTCGACATCGCTCTGATGAGCCGGATCTACCGGACACACAACGGCCGGCCGCCGCTCAGCCTGCGCGAGGACTTCTGCGGCGCGGCAGCCCTCGCCTGCGCCTGGGCCGCGTCGCGGCCCGACCGCAGCGCCTTCGGAATCGACCTCGATCCCGAGCCGCTGGCCTGGGGCGCCCTGCACAACCTGCGGGCCCTGCCGGCCGCCGCGCAGCGCCGCGTCCAGCTGGTCCAGGGCGACGTGCGGACGGTGCGCACGCCCAAGGCGGACCTGGTCGCCGCGCACAACTTCTCCTTCTTCATCTTCCGCGAGCGGGACCAGCTCCGGGAGTACTTCCGCGCGGCGCGGCGCCAGCTCGCGGAGGGCGGGCTGCTCATGCTCGACGTGCTCGGCGGCTCCGACACGCAGACCGAGGACCGCGAGGAGGTCCGCCGGATCGGCGGCGGGGTGCGCTACGTCTGGGAGCAGAAGCGCCACGACCCGATCAACAACCGGGCGGTCTTCGCGATCCACTTCGCCTTCAAGGACGGCAGCCTGCTGAAGGACGCCTTCACCTACGACTGGCGGATGTGGTCGATCCCCGAGCTGCGCGAGCTGCTGGCCGAGGCCGGTTTCGCCTTCAGCGAGGTCTACTGGGAGGACGCGGACGGGGAGACCGGCGAGGGGAGCGGGGTCTTCCGCCGCCGCAGCCAGGCCCCGGCCGAGGCCTGCTGGATGGCGCTGATCGCCGCCGGCACGCGGGCGCCGCGGGGGGTGCCGAACGGCTCGTCGCGCCGGGCGGCGCGCGGTTCCGCGGTCGCGATCGCTTCCGGCGTGTAGGCCTGGCGCATCCGCTGCGCGTTGTCGACGACGGTCCCGTCCGACCAGCGGTCGAGCCCACCGCCCGGGAGCACCACCATCCCGGCGAGCGCGGCGGCGGGATCGGCCTGGATCTCCTCGAACGAGAGGATGCGGCCGCCCACGCGGAAGTAGCCGGCGTAGGTGACGTCGAAGTAGTGCCAGCCGCCGTCGTACCAGACCAGCGCCGCCGAGTGGGCCGAGGGGCCGAAGCGCGCGAAATCGAGCCGGGCCGCCCGCAGCCCGGCGCGGCGGGCCAGCTCGACGAAGGCCCCGGCCCGCTGGCCGCAGAGCCCGCGGATCGGGGGGACGGGGGCGTCGGGGCCGGCCGGCTCGTTCGAGGCGTTGGCGGCGACCCAGGTCGCGATCGCGACGGCTTTCGCCTCGTCGCTCATCCCGGGAAGCAGCCGCGGGGCCAGCGCGGGCCAGGCCCGCTCGGCCTGCGACGGCCGCGGCGGCGGCTCCGCGGGCTCCGGCCCGCCGCAGGCGGCACCGGCGCCGAGGGCGATCAGCAGGACGACGCGCGCCGTCCTTCCGGGGCGCCCGCCCGGAGCCCCCTGAACGCGTTCACGACAGGCCTCCATGCGAAACGAACTTAACGCAATGCGGACGCTGCGTGCCCGAAATCCCTCTTACTGGTTGCGGAACCGAGTAACGCCCCGTATACGGGAGGATCCCTGTCAACCCGCCTCCCCCGTGGAGATGAAGGACGCCCGATGAAGCGTGCCCTCGCCCCCGCCCTGAGCTTCCTGCTCGCCCTCCTGTTCGCCGTTCCCCCGGGCCTCGCGCTCGTCCCCCGCACGGAGACCAACCGGTTCGACGCCAAGGCGCTCGAGTCGCCCGGGATCGTGCTGGCCGTCCGCGCCGTGCCGCTGGTCGAACTCCCGGCCTCCGACGCGCTGCGCTTGGGCTGGGAGCAGTTCGCAGCGCGCCACGGCGGCTGGACCGTGACCGTGGACCAGCGCTCGGGCCTCCCGACGCTCGCCTTCGGCGCCGGGATCCCCTGGCTCGACGGCAGCGAGGCGGAGCCGCTCGCGGCGCTCGAGGCGAAAGCCCGCGCCTTCCTCGCCGAGAACCGGATCCTGCTGGGCGAGTGGGCCGAGCAGCTCGTGCTCGACGCGGCGGCCTCCGGCCGCGCCTCGGACACGCTGTGGGTCGTCACCTTCCGCCAGGCGGCGAACGGCGTCCCGGTCGACGACGCGCGCTTCGACTTCCAGGTGGTGCAGGGGAAGCTCGTCGCGTTCGGCGTCGAGCGCTGGGGCACGGTGCGCACGCGGACCGAGCCGCGTCTCGACGCCGCGGCGGCGAGCGAGCAACTCTTCGCCTACCTCGAGGCGACTCCCGAGCAGGTCGTGATGCACGGCTCGCCGGAGCTGCGGCTGGTCGCCGCCGACCCGCGCGGCGCGCGCAGCGGCGAGTGGGTCGGACGGCGCGGCGACGGCGTGACGCACCTGCTGGTGTGGCGCTTCCGCTTCCACGTCCCGGGCGAGGCCGCGCGCTGGGCCGCCGACGTCGACGCGCTGAGCGGCGCGGTCGTCGCGCTCGAGGACGAGACCCACTACGACCGAGTCAAGGGCGGCGTGTTCCCGATCAGTTCCGACGGGATCGGGAGCGAAGGGGTCGAGCAGACCGACATCCCGCTGCCGTTCGCCGACTTCTCGGTCAACGGCGCCCCGGCGCAGACCGCCAGCGCGGGGGGCCTCTTCAACTGCGGCACCCCCGGCTCGGCCGTCTCCACCCAGCTGGCCGGCCCCTACGTCGTGATCGACAACCTCTGCGGCCCGGTCAGCGAGACCGCACTGTGCGGCGAGGAGCTCGACCTGCAGAGCGGCCCGGCCGCGACCAACTGCGCCAGCCCCCCCGGTGCGTCGGCGGGCAACACGCGCGCCGCGCGCAGCGCCTTCTACAACGTCAACCGCAGCGCCGAGCGGGCCCGCGCCTGGCTCCCGGACAACACCTGGGTGCGCAACCCGGTCGTGGTCAACGTCAACGTCAACAGCACCTGCAACGCCAGCTGGGGCGGCGAGCTCAACATGTACCGCGCCGGCAACGGCTGCCGGAACACGGCCGAGCTGCACGGCGTGCTGGTCCACGAGTGGGGCCACGGGATGGACCAGAACGACGGCGGCGGCTACGACAACTCGTCGGAAGCCTACGCCGACGTCGTGGCGGCCTACGACGCCCGGCTCTCGTGCATCGGGCGCGGCTTCGACGAGAACAGCAACTGCAGCGGCTACGGCGACACCTGCATCGACTGCACCGGAGTCCGCGACATCGACTGGGCCAAGCGCCAGGCCAACACCCCCGCCACGCCGCAGGGCTTCCTGACCAACAACTGCGGCAGCGGGTCCGGCCCCTGCGGCAAGGAAACGCACTGCGAGAGCTACCCCGCGGCCGAGGCGCTGTGGGACCTCGCGGTCCGCGACCTGCCGGCCTCCGGGATGAGCCCGGCCTCGGCCTGGCAGCTGGCCGACCGCCTCTGGTTCCAGTCGCGCAAGGGCTCGGGCGGCAACGCCTACAACTGCGCGCTCCCCAGCTCCGACGGCTGCGGGACCAACAGCTGGTTCCACAAGATCCGCGTCGCGGACGACGACGACGGCAACCTGAACAACGGCACGCCGCACGCAGCCGCGATCTTCCAGGCCTTCAAGCGCCACAACATCGCCTGCGGCACGGCGGCCGACGCCTCCAACAAGAACACCAGCGCCTGCCCGTCGCTGGCCGAGCCCTCGCTGGCGGTCTCGATCGACGGCGCCGGGCTGCGGCTCGACTGGTCGGCCGTCCCCGACGCGGCGAAGTACCGCGTGCTGCGCAGCGAGTTCGGCTGCAACCGGGCCCAGGTGCCGATCGCCGAGCTCCCGGCGGGCGCGACCAGCTTCGTCGACACCGACGTCGCCGAGCTGCTCGACGTCTCCTACCGCGTGCAGGCGATCGGCAGCAACGCGGCCTGCGAGAGCCCGGTTTCGGCGTGTCAGACGACCTCGCTCCGCCCGCTGGCCGGCCGCGTCGAGTTCACCAAGACCGCGTTTGCCTGCGGCCAGGCGCTGACGCTGCGGGTGGTCGACGGCAACGCCGGCGCGGGCCCGCTGACGGTCCGCGTCTGGTCCGACAGCGAGCAGACGCCCGAGTTCGTCGTGCTCGCCGAGACCGCCCCGGGTTCCGGGCGCTTCGAGGGCACGATCGCGGCAGCGGCCGGCGCGCCCGTGGCGGGAGACGGCCAGCTGGCCTTCACGGGCGGCGACCAGCTCACCGCGGAGTACGCCGACGCCAACCAGGGCAGCGGCGCGTCCCAGGTCGTCATCGGCACGGCCGTCGCGGACTGCGGCGTCGCGGCCCCGACGGCGGTCCGGGTGACCGACATCACCGACGCCTCGGCCACGGTCCGCTGGACCACCGCGGAGGGGACGACCGGCCGCGTCGAGTGGGGCCCGACGGCCGCGCTCGGCAACACGACCCAGGACCCCAACCTGTCCCCGGACCACGCCGTCGTGCTCAGCGGCCTGCCGGAGTGCGGGCGGGTCTTCTTCCGCGTGGTCGCGATCGACCGCGCCGGCAACCAGACCGTGCTCAACGGCCCGGGCGGCCAGCCCTTCGCCTTCAACGTCGGCCGGATCCCGGGCCTCTTCCGCGACGACTACGAGGGGACCAACGCCTGGACGCTCGAGGGCGAGTGGCAGGTCGCGGGGCCGCAGGGGAAGGGGACCAACAACCCCGATCCGGCGGCGCCCTTCAGCGGCAGCAAGGTGCTGGGCCACGACCTGACCGGCCTCGGCCTGCGGCCCGGCGACTACGAGAAGAGCGTCACGCAGCGCGCGATCAGCCCCGTCTTCAGCACGGCTGGCAAGACCGGGACGCAGCTCAACTTCCGCCGCTGGCTCAACGTGGCGCAGTACGCCACGGCTGCGGTCGACGTCCGGATCGGCGGCGGCGCGTGGCAGGAGGTCTGGAAGTACAACAGCTCCTTCTTCCCGCTGCGCGAGTCGGAGTGGAGCCAGCAGGTCATCAACATCTCCGCGGTGGCCGACAACAAGAACAGCGTCCAGGTCGCCTTCCGGATGCAGGCCACTTCGCAGAACAACAGCGCCTCCAGCTGGAACGTCGACCGCTTCGTCGTGCGCGAGGCGGCGGCGCCGGCCGGAGAGGCCTGTGGCGCCTGCGGCGGCGCGCCGAGCTTCGCCGGCCTGGTCGCGGCGGCCGACTCCGACCCCTGCTCGGCGGCGGGCAGCGTCAATCTCTCGTGGGACGCGGCCCCGGCCTGGGGCACCGGCAACAACGGGACCTACTCGGTCTACCGCGACACCGTGCCGAACTTCACCCCCGGCCCCGCCAACCGGATCGCGACCGGCCTCGCGGCGACGACCTACAACGACGCCGCGGTGAGCAACGGGGCGACCTACTACTACCTGGTCCGGGCCGAGAACGACGAGACCTGCGGCAGCGGGCCCGCCAACGGCGGCCTGGTCGACGCGAACACCGTCTACCGCGTCGTGACCCTGACCTCGTCCCAGTCGGCTCCTGGCGCGGTCGCCGGGCTGCGCCTGCAGCCGCCCCTCGGAGCCGACCTGCGCGCGACCTGGGACGACGCTCCGGGTGCCGCGTCCTACCGCGTCTACCGCTCGCTGCAGCCCCAGGAGCCGACCTTCACCAGCTCCCGCAGCAGCGACGCCTCGGCCCTCACGCTGGCCGGGGACGCCGGGGACGGCACGACCTGGTTCTACAAGGTCCGGGCGGTCAACGCCTGCGGCCAGGAAGGTCCATAATTCCCGTCCGTTGAGGGGGGGCCGGCCGATCCGGCCGGCCCCCCTTTTTCTTTCGACAAGGAGGGCCCCATGTCCGACCCGAACGCCCCCCTGCCCCCGGAGGGCTGGGACGCAACGCAGTGGTACGAAGTCCAGCGCGGCGACTCGCTCTGGAAGATCGCGAAGCACTTCTACGGCGACGGCAGCCTCTACACCAGGATCTTCGAGGCCAACCGCGACGTCCTGAAGAACCCCGACCTGATCCAACCCGGCCAGAAGCTGCGGATTCCCTGAGGAGAGTTGCCGTGACCCTGAACACGTTCCGCAAGACCACCTGGATCGTCTGCCTCATCGCGGTGCTCGCGCTGCTCGCCGGCTGCAAGGACCTCAAGACCCCGGCCCAGCAGGCGCTCGACGCCGTGACCGCGTCGATCGACGCTGTTACCGACGCCGCCTCGATCTACGCCCCGGAGGACCTCGCGACGGTCCAGAACGCGCTGACCGGCATGCAGCAGGCGTTCGGCTCGAAGGAATACCAGAAGGTGATCGACGGGGTGCCGCAGCTGGCCGCGCAGGTCGAGGCGCTGAAAGGGGCGGTCCAGTCGCGCAAGGCCGAGCTGGGGAACACCTGGAGCACGCTGACCGCCGGCCTTCCGGGCGTCGTCGATGCGATCAAGGGGCGGGTCGACATCCTCGCCGAGGCCAAGAAGCTGCCGGCCGGGATGACGCCCGAGATGCTCGCCGGCGCGCAGCAGGGGCTGGCCGACATGACGGCGGCGTGGGGCGCGGCGACCGCCGCCGCCAACGCCGACAACCTGGTCGAGGCGGTAGCCCAGGGGAACCAGGTCAAGAGCCTGGCGGCGCAGGTCATGACGTCGCTGGGAATGGCCGTCCCCCCGGCGCTCGCGAACTGAGCCCCGGGAGGCGGACCGGACCGACGAGACGGGGCGCCTGCGGGCGCCCCGTTCCTATTTCGCCCGTCCCACCCCGGCCGCCTTCAGGTCCGCCTCGAGCTTCCCGAGCGCCTGGACCAGCGCAGCGTTGAGCCCGGCGACCAGCGCGTCGGCCGACTTCGCCGCGGCCGGCACCCGCTCGGCATAGCCCTTCCGGAAGACCGTCTGCCCCGCGGCGTCGGTGACCCGAGCGTCGAGCGCCAGCACCGCTTCGGGGCGCTTCGCGTCGCGCACGTCGGCGTAGAACTCCGGCACGTAGACCGCGAGCGTCTCCGGCGCGGACGCCTCGTCCGGGGCCGGCAGCGCGGCTCCGCCCCAGCCGGCGGCGGTCAGCCAGCCGACGAGTTCCGTGCGCAGCATCTCGTCGGGTGAGGAGAGGAAGCGGTGGTAGAAATCGGGCTCGTACCCGAACTGGCTGGCCCGCACCATCAGCTGGCCGCCGGCGAAGGCCGGGGCCACGCGCACGGTGCCGACGTGCAGCGTGCCGGCCGAGCCCGGGGACGCGGCCTGAGGGCGCGCGGTCGCGAGCAGGTAGCCCGACCACTCGGGCGCCGGGCTCCTGAGCGAGCAGCCGGCGGCCAGGAGGGCGGTGCAGAGCAGCCAGGGCGTCAGGCGTCGCATCGTCGTTCCCCTCTTCACCGGGTCGGCAGGACCGGCTTGGGCGGCTCGGAGAGCAGGGCCCCCGCCGGGTAGCTCTTCACCCAGGCCGTCAGCTCGCGCAGGTTGTCGGTGATCTCGCGCACGTTCTCCAGGCTGGCGGCCAGCGCCGGCTGGTTCGCGTCGACCAGCCCTTCTACGTTTCGCAGCAGGCGCTGCATGTCGTCGAGCGTCCGCTGCAGCTCGCCGCTCTCGGCGAAGGCGCGCAGCGCGGCCAGGGCCTGGGCGGCGTCCTTCGGCGCGCCGTCCAGCGCCGGCTCCTCGAGCAGCCTGCGGAGCCGGCCGGTCGCGGCCGCGACGTTCTCGATCGAGGCCTGCACGCCCGGCGAGCGCAGGATCCCGTCGACCCGCTCGATCGCCTGGCGCGTCGCGGCGATCGTCGCGGTGGCATCGCTGGAGAGCTTCCTGATCTCGGCGTCGTTGACCGCCCGGTCGAGGTCGCTGACCAGCACGTTCAGGTTCCGGACCAGTGCCTCGTAGTCGATCCGGTCGAGCTTCCCCAGGAAGTCCTGGGCGTTCTTCAGCATCTGCGTCACGGTGGAGGGGGCGGACGGCACGTAGAGGTGCCTCGGTTGCCAGCCCAGCGCGAGCGGCGGGTTCTGCGCCGGGTCGACGAAGTCGAGCTCGAGGTAGCCGACGCCCGTGATCCCGGCCATCGACATGCGGAAGCGCAGGCCCCGCTCGACCAGCGTCCGGATCACGTCCGCCGCCGGCAGCTGCTGGGTGCCGAAGGCGTCGGGGTAGAGCGCCATCAGGACGTAGACGTAGCCCTTGCGCTCGTCGATCGGCCGGTCCTGCTCGTAGATCGAGGAGGTGAATCCGATCCGCTTGACCTCCCCCACCTTCACGCCGCGGAACTTGACCGCCGAGCCGGTGTCGAGCCCCTGGACCGACTGGTTCATGTAGGTTTCGGCCAGGGTCTGCGTCCGGAACAGCTGGCCGGCGCCGAGGACCAGGATCACGGCCACGGCGAGCACCAGCCCGAGCAGCAGGAACAGGCCCAGCCGGAAATAGCGCGTCTCGCCGCTCACGGTGCGGCCTCCCTGGCGGCGGGCTCCGGCGCCGCCTGCGGTTCACGGTGGAAGAAGGCGCGGACCCAGGGGTCCTGGCTCTGATCCTTCAAGTCGCGGGCCCGGCCCTCCGCGACGATCGGCAGCACGCCCTTCTCCAGCATGATCACCCGGTCGGTGATCGCGAAGATGCTGGGCAGCTCGTGCGTGACCACGACGAAGGCGACGCCGAGCGAGCGCGCGAGCCGCAGGATCAGCCGGTCCAGCTCGGCCGAGGTGATCGGATCGAGCCCGGCCGAGGGCTCGTCGAGCAGCAGGATCCCGGGGTCGAGCGCCATCGCCCGGGCGATCGCGGCGCGCTTGGCCATCCCGCCCGAGATGTCGGCCGGGCGGTAGCTCTCGAACCCGGCCAGGTCGACCAGCGCCAGCTTCATGCGCGCCACCAGGTCGATCGCGTCGTCCGGCAGGTCGGTGAACTCCTCGAGCGGCAGCCGCACGTTCTGGAGCAGGGTCATCGAGCCGAACAGCGCGCCGCCCTGGAACATCACGCCCATCTTGCGCTGGATCGCCCGCCGCGCGTCCCCCTCCGCGGTCACGATGTCGTCGCCCTCGATCAGGATCCGCCCGCGGAGCGGCTGGAACAGGCCGATGATGTTCTTCATCAGCACGCTCTTGCCGCTGCCCGAGCCGCCGAGGATCCCGAAGACCTCGCCGCGCCCGACCTCGAACGACATCCCGTCGTGCTGGATCACGCCGTCGAACCCGGTGGCCAGGTCCTCGACGCGGATCACGGGCTGGCCGGTCACCGTCAGACCCCGAGGTAGTAGTAGGCCATCGCGAAGATCCCATCGACGACGACGATCAGCACGATCCCGGTGACGACGGCGCTGGTCGTGGACAGCCCGACCGCGGCCGCGCCGCTCCGGGTCTGCAGCCCGCGCAGGCAGCCGACGCCGGCCACGACGACGCCGAAGACGAAGGACTTGACGATCCCGCCGACGAAGTCGGTGATCGTGGTCGCGGCCAGGACCTCGTTGGCGTAGGCGATCACCGGGATGCCGAAGGCGGGCATCACGGCGGCGCCCCCGACGATCCCGATCACGTCCGAGAAGACCGCCAGCACCGGCGCGACCGCGATCCCGGCCAGCAGTCGCGGCACGACGAGAAAGCGCACCGGGTCGAGCCCCATCGTGTCGATCGCGTCGACCTCCTCGTTGACCTTCATCGTCCCCAGCTCGGCGGCGAACGCGGCGCCCGAGCGGCCGGTGAACATGATCGCCATCATCAGCGGGCCCAGCTCGCGCGTGATCGAGATCCCGAGCAGGTCGGCGACGTAGAGCGTCGCCCCGAACTGGCGCATCGCGATCCCGGCCTGGAAGGCCAGGATCACGCCGACGAGGAAGGAGACCAGCGCGACGATCGGCAGCGCCCCGGCCCCGGCTTCCTGCGCGACCGCCAGCGTGTCCCCCCATCGCACCGAGCGCGGGCGCGCGAGCGCGGCCAGCGTCGTGGCCGTCGCGCGGCCGAGAAAGGTGACGAAGGCGCGGAACTCGGCGAAGCCGCCGGCCGCGCCCCGGCCGAGCGTCTCGATCCAGCCCGGGCGCCGCGGGGCCGCGGCGGGCGGTGCGGCGAACTGCCCGGGATCGGCCTGGTCGAGCAGGGGCCGGAACCGCTCGGGAAGGCCCTCGATCGTGACCGCCGCGCCGGCGGCGCGGGGCCGCAGCCTCAACTCGGTGAGCAGCGCGAGCCCGGCCCCGTCGATGTACTCGACGCCCGAGCAGTCGACCGGGAACGGCCGGTCGGGGTGTGCGGCCAGCGCGGCGAGGGACGGGCTCCAGAGGCGCGACACCGCCGCCGCGTCGAGCCGTCCCGCCAGTGTCAGGGCGGGCGCGGCACCGGGGCGGGCGCTGCCGGGAGGAGCGGACATCTTCGGACGCGGATTATAGGACGTCGGGATCGCGCGGCGGGGCGCGGCGGCCGCTTCCTTGACGCGCCCCGGGCGCGCTGTACCTTCATCCGGCGGGCTCAACTGCAGGGGACTCAATGAGATCGACTTCGTCCGATCGCGCGGGCGTCCTTGCCCTCGCGCTGGTGTTCACTCTCGCCCTCGCCGGGCCGTTCGAGGCGGCCGCCGCGGATCCTGCGGGCGCTGCGCCGACGCTGCGCCGGCCCGAGCTGCGCGACCGCCATGGCGCCGGCCCCGTCGGGGTGGCCGTCGATCCCGCCGGCACCGCCGGCGTCGCGCTCGAACCCTCCGCCCCGGACGGGCCCGCCCCCGACGCGGCCCCGTTCGCCGACCTTCCGGCCAACGAGATCGACGTCCAGGCGTCGATGCCGCGGGCCCCGGGCTTCGACCTGGGCCCGGTCGCCTTCGGCCGCACCACCGGCCAGCTCTGCGTGCTGGAGATCGACAACCTGTCGCTCTACGCGATCCGCTCGACCGATGGCGGCAAGACCTTCGCCGCGCCGCTGCTGGTCGCCGGCGGCGCCGGTCAGCCCGACGTGCTGGCCTTCGCCGGCTCGCTGTCCTCCGGTGGGAAGCTCTACGTCGCGTACGTCGTCGCCGACCCGGCCGGAGGGCTGGGCCTGCGTTTCACCCGCACCGCGGACATGGGACTGACCTGGGTCGCGCCCATCACGCTGGTGGCGTCGGGTGAGGCCAGCT
>CAYZDB010000011.1:0-10640 GCA_964476985.1 uncultured Acidobacteriota bacterium
TGACCGCGCTCCCGGTGATCGAGACCCAGGCCGGCGACCTCTCGACCTACATCCCCACCAACGTGATCTCGATCACCGACGGCCAGATCTTCCTCGAAACCGACCTCTTCTACTCGGGCATCCGGCCCGCGATCAACGCCGGTCTCTCGGTCAGCCGCGTCGGCGGCTCGGCCCAGGTCCCGGCGATGAAGAAGGTCGCCGGTTCGCTGCGCCTCGAGCTGGCGCAGTACCGCGACCTGGCGGCCTTCGCGCAGTTCGGCTCGGACCTGGACAAGGCCACGCAGGCCCAGCTGGCCCGCGGCCGCCGCATGACCGAGCTGCTCAAGCAGGACCAGTACACGCCGATCCCGGTGGAGAAGCAGATCGCCGCGATCTGGGCCGCGATCAACGGCTACCTCGACGCGATCCCGGCCGAGAAGGTCCGCGACTGGGAGAAGCGGCTCTACGAGTACGCCGACGCCAAGTGCGCCGACCTGATGGCGCTGATTCGCGACCGGAAGAAGCTCGACGACGACGTCGTCAAGGGGCTGAAGGCCGCGCTCGAGGACTTCAACGCCCAGTTCAAGGCAGTGATCGGGGAGTAGCGGACCGTGGCCGAGAACCTTCGCGACTACCGGCGGCGGATCAAGTCGGTCCGCAACACGGTGCAGCTGACCAAGGCGATGAAGATGGTCGCCGCGGCCAAGCTGCGCCGCAGCCAGGAAGCGATGATGGCCGCGCGGCCCTACTCGGCCGCGCTGGGCCGGGTCCTGCTGGACGTGAGCCGGCGCGCGCACCCGGAGCTGCACCCGCTGCTGGCGGCGCGGGCCGAGAAGAAGGTCGACCTGATCGTCTGCACGGGCGATCGCGGCCTGGCCGGCGCCTTCAACACCAACATCCTGAAGGCCGCCGAGCAGTGGCGGGCCGAGCGCGAGCGGGCCGGGATCCGGGTCGAGGTCACGGCGGTCGGCCGCAAGGCCGGCGACTACTTCCGCCGCCGGCCGTCGATCCCGACGCGCCGCACGCTGACCGACATCTTCCGCGGGCTGACCTTCGACGCCGCGCGCGAGATCGCCGAGGACTTCCAGCAGCGCTTCGTCGACGGCGAGACCGACGGCGTCTTCATCGCCTACAACGAGTTCCGCTCGGTGATCGCGCAGAAGGTGACGATCCTGCCGATCCTGCCGCTGGCCGAGCTGGCCGGCGCGGCGCCGGAAGGCTATGAGCCGTCCGAGACCGAGTACATCTACGAGCCCGAGCCCGAGAAGCTGCTGGGGCTGCTCCTGACCCGCTACGTCGCGTTCCGCACCTACCACGCCTTCCTGGAGTCCGTGGCCGCGGAGAACGCGGCCCGGATGTCGGCGATGGAGAACGCGACGCGCAACGGCCAGGAGATGATCGAGAAGCTGACGCTGCAGATGAACCGGATCCGCCAGGCCGCGATCACCAAGGAGATCATCGAGGTCGTGAGCGGCGCCGGGGCGCTGGAAGGTTGACGGGGCCGTCCTCCGCGGCGGCCCGAACGAACGAGGCAGACGACATGGCGAAGACAGGCAAGGTGGTCCAGGTGATCGGCGCGGTCGTGGACGTGGCGTTCCCGGACGGTCAGCTCCCCGCGATCTTCAACGCCCTCCACATCAAGGACCCGGGCAAGGACACCGGCGTGCCGATCGACGTGACGCTCGAGGTGGAGCAGCACCTGGGCGAGTCGCGCGTCCGCTGCGTCGCGATGGAGCCGACCGACGGCCTGGTCCGCGGGATGGACGCCGTCGACACCGGCGAACCGATCGCGATCCCGGTCGGGACCGCGACGCTGGGCCGGGTGATCAACGTGCTCGGCCGCCCCGTGGACGAGCTGGGCCCCGTCACCGCCAAGGAGAACTGGCCGATCCACCGCCACGCCCCGCCGTTCGAGGACCAGTCGACCCAGCTCGAGATGTTCGAGACCGGGATCAAGGTCGTCGACCTGCTCGAGCCCTACACCAAGGGCGGCAAGACCGGGCTGTTCGGCGGCGCGGGCGTCGGCAAGACCGTGCTGATCATGGAGCTGATCCACAACGTCGCGATGAAGCACGGCGGCTTCTCGGTGTTCGCCGGCGTCGGCGAGCGCACCCGCGAGGGGAACGACCTCTGGGTCGAGATGCAGGAAGGCGGCGTGATGGTCGCCGGCGTGCCGGAGAAGTCGAAGGTGGCGCTGGTCTACGGCCAGATGACCGAACCGCCCGGCGCCCGCCTGCGCGTCGCGCTGACCGGCCTGACGGTCGCGGAGTACTTCCGCGACGTCGAAGGGCAGGACGTGCTGCTCTTCATCGACAACATCTTCCGCTTCACGCAGGCCGGCTCCGAGGTCTCGGCGCTGCTCGGCCGCATGCCCTCGGCCGTCGGCTACCAGCCGACGCTGGCCACCGAGATGGGCGAGATGCAGGAGCGGATCACCTCGACCCGCAAGGGCTCGATCACCTCGGTGCAGGCGATCTACGTCCCCGCCGACGACTACACCGACCCGGCCCCGGCCACGACCTTCGCGCACCTCGACGCGTCGACGAACCTGTCGCGCCAGATCGCCGAGCTGGGGATCTACCCGGCGGTGGACCCGCTGGCCTCGACCAGCCGCATCCTCGACCCCCGGATCCTCGGCGCCGAGCACTACAAGACGGCGCGCGACGTGCAGCAGGTGCTGCAGCGCTACAAGGAGCTGCAGGACATCATCGCGATCCTGGGCATGGACGAGCTGTCGGAAGACGACAAGGTGACGGTGGCGCGCGCGCGCAAGCTGCAGCGCTTCCTGTCCCAGCCGTTCTTCGTGGCCGAGCAGTTCACCGGGTTCTCGGGCCGCTACGTCGAGCTGAAGGACACGATCAAGGGCTTCCGCGAGATCGTCGACGGGCTGCACGACGACCTGCCGGAGCAGGCGTTCTACATGGTCGGCACGATCGAGGAGGCCGTGGAGAAGGCGAAGAAGCTCAGCGAGGGTGCGGCGGCCTGATTCGGGCCGCCCCCCGGAGACGACGATGCTCCCCGAGAAGATCCACCTCGAGATCGTGACCCCGTCCCGGCGCGTGCTGGTGCGCGACGTGGACGAGGTCGTGCTGCCGGGCGCCGAAGGCTCGTTCGGCGTGCTGCCGGGTCACGCCCCGATGCTGGCCGGGCTGCAGTGCGGCGTGGCCGAGGTGCGGAGCGGGTCCGAGCGCGACATCCTGGCGATCGGCGCGGGGGTGGCCGAGGTCGGCCCCGATCGCGTGACCGTGCTGGCCGAAACGGCCGAACGGGCGGCCGAGATCGATGCCGAGCGCGCGCGGCGCAAGGCGGGCGAATACCTCGAGCAACTCAAGCGGGAGCTTTCCGAGACCGATCTCGAGGTGGTACGCTTCAAGATCGAGAAACACCTCGCACGCGTGAGTGCCACGGAAAGGGCCTCGTAGCGGAGGGGCAGGTCGCCGCGGGGCCCGGGAGGGATCCATGACCGGGAACCCGAATCGAGTAAGCCGGCTCGCTTTCATCGCCATCGTCGGACTCGCCGCCGCCGCGGCCCTGCTCGCGGCCTGCGGAGGGCGGCCCCCGGTCCTGGTCGGAGCGATCATCTCCGAGACCGGCAGCACCGCCGAGTACGGCAAGCAGATCAAGCGCGGCATGGACCTGGCGGTCGAGGAGATCGCGGCCAGCGGCGGGATCATGGGGGGCCGCAAGCTCGAGGTCTTCTACGCCGACGACGCGAGCGATCCGAAGAAGGCGCTCGAGATCGCCAAGGACATGGTCGAGAAGAAGCAGGCGCGCGCGCTGATCGGCGGCGTGTCGTCCGCGGTCGCGCTCGGCCTGACCAGCTACGTCAACGGCAAGGGCATCGTGCTGCTCAGCCCGTCGGCGTCGAGCCCGGAGCTGACCTACGCCGGCGGCGAGTTCTTCTTCCGCGTCTACCCCTCGGACCTGGTCGAGGGGCAGGCGATGGCCGACATGGCGCGCAAGCTGGGCTTCCAGAGGGCCGCGATCATCGCGGCGAAGGGCGCGTTCGGGCAGGGGATCGCCGACGTCTTCCAGGGCCACTTCGAGTCCCCCAACGACAAGGTCGTGCTGCGCGAGGACTACGAGGGCCAGCTGACGCCCGAGATGGCCGACGCGCTCATGCTCCAGCTCAAGGCCGCCGACCCCGAGGTGGTCTACCTCGCGGCCTACGACTTCGACGTCGTGACACTGCTCGAGGCGATGGGCCGGGCGGGCGTCAACGCCGCGCGCTTCGCGACCTCCGCGATCAAGAACGAGATCGTCGACATGGCCGGCACGGCGGCCGACCGCCTCGCCTTCCCGCACCCCTCGTTCGACCTGGACTCGGGCGACGAGACGATCTCGCGCTTCGTCGCGGCCTACAAGAAAAAGTACGGCCAGGATCCCAACGGCTTCGCGGCCTATGGCTACGACGCAGTCCGGGTCATCGCCGCGGCGCTCACCCGCACCAAGATCGCCTCGCCGGGCGAGGTCGCCGACCAGCTGCGCGAGATCTCCTATACCGGCATCACCGGCCCGATCGACTTCGACAGCCACGGCGACATCCAGAGCGCGCCGCACTTCTTCATCGTCAGCAAGGGGAAGCTGGAGCACTTCGATCGCGTGGACAGCGCGATGCTCCCGATGGTCCTGCCTTGATCGAGCCCCCGTCCGGGGCCGTCCCGCTCGAGGAGGCCGTCGCCTGGCGCGACGGCCTCCGCCGTTCCGGGCTGCGCGTGGCCTTCACCAACGGCTGCTTCGACCTCCTGCACGCGGGGCACGTCCGCTTGCTGACGGCGGCGCGGCAGGAGGCCGATGCGCTGGTCGTCGGCCTGAACGACGACGCCTCGGTGACGCGGCTGAAGGGGCCGGCCCGGCCGCTCGTGCCGCAGGCGGAGCGGGCCGAGCTGCTGGCCGCGCTCGAGGCCGTCGACCGCGTCGTGCTGTTCGGCGAGGACACGCCGCTGGCGACGATCGTCGCGCTGCGGCCCGACGTGCTGGTCAAGGGAGCCGACTGGGCCGAGGACGCGATCGTCGGCGCGCGCGAGGTCAAGTCGTGGGGTGGATCGGTGGCGCGCGTCCAGCTGGTGCCCGGGACTTCGACCACCGCGATCGTCGAGCGGATCCGCGAGCGCTACGGGCCGTGACACGGCGGGCCGAGGCGGATCGGGCCGGCACACGTCAGGCCGGCACGGAGGCCGGCCCCTACAGCACCTTCATCGAGGCGATCTCGTTCGACAGCTCGATCAGGTTGCCGTCCGGGTCGTGGACGTAGATCGAGACCAGCATCCCCTCGGCCCCGGGACGCTCGACGGGACCCTCGACGATCCCGACGCCGCACGCCGCCAGGTGCGGCGCGATCTCGTCCAGCGGCACCTCGGTCACGAAGCACAGGTCGGCCGCGCCGGGCTGCGCGTGGCGCGGGCGTGGATCGGCCGCGTCGCCCGCCGCGCGCAGGTGCAGCGTCTGCCGCCCGAAGCGCAGCGCGCGGCGTTCGCCGGAGAGCGTGACCGGCTCCATCCCGAAGGCGCGGGAGTAGAACGCGCAGGCGGCCTCGACGTCCGACACGGTGAGCGCGACGTGGTCGAGCCGCTCGATCCGAGCCTGAACGGGTCCGCGTTCGGTCAAGGGGAAGACGGGGGACACGGGTGGATCCTCCTGCTCGAGCGATCGTAACCGATCCCGGCCCGGAGCGAGCCGCGGGCGAGCCGACGAGCACCCGGAATAGCGCTGCACCAGGCGTTCAGCCCGGCCCGCGCGAGCAGGAGACCGAGAACCGGGATCGTCCCCGCCCGCTGCGCGTTCATCCGGTCAAACTCCCTCCCGTCCGATCACTTGGTGGCCTGCAGCCTCGAGCGAGCTAACGGCGAGGTCCAGCTGGGCCTCTTTCACCATCACATAGTCGGTGTCGAACGTCGAGACCGCGAAGATGCCGACCCCCGCCGCGGCGAGCGGCCCGGCGACGGAGGCCAGGATCCCGGTGGCGTCGAACGCGAAGGGGCCCTCGAATTTGAACGCGCGCCATCCGCGTTCGACCAGCGCGCCCGCCGGTGCGGCCGCCTCGAGGCAGACGATGGACAGTTCGTCGCCGGTGCGGGCGACGGAGGCGAACGGCCCGCCTTCCCAGCCCGCGGGCAGAGGCGTCTCCGGAGGAAGCCGGCAGACCGCGAGAAGCCCGGGCAGGAGCGTCAGGGTGAGCCGCCTTGCCATCAGGGCCGGCTGCCGCGGGAGTGGCCCTCGCGCCACAGCAGGAGCGCGACCCCCGCGAAGACCGGCACGGCGAGGACGCTGGGCCACATCGGGATCGCGCGTCCGGCGACCGTGATCGGGATCCCGAACGCCAGGCGTATCACGTGGGCCAGCGCGACCAGGAGCATGAACGCGAAGGAGAGCAGGCTTCCGGGCTTCATGGCGCTTTCTCCCCGCGGCCGCCGCGCCGCCGCGCCAGCGCGCGCCGCACGATCGGCCGCCGCGGCGAGCGCCGGGCGACCTCGACGAACCCTGCCTGGGCGAATGCGCCGGGTGTCCCGGTCCAGATGAAAGCCGCGGGCTGCTCGGTCCCGCCGCCGTCGACGGGATAACCCTCCAGCGCCGCGGCGCCGTGCGCTGCGGCGAAGAGCCCGGCCGCGTCGAGCAGCGCGGCCGAGACGCCGCGGCGGCGATACTCGCGGGCGACGAACAGGCAGGGCGCCGACCAGACCGGCTGTTCGTCCACCGGGGCGAGCAGTCGCGAGCGCCCGAGCCCCGGGAAGTCCGCGCGCGGCGCCACGGCGCACCACCCGACCGGCTGCGTCCCGTCGTACGCGATCACCCCCAGCGGCCCGCCCGCCGCCGCCAGTCGATGCAGGGCGCGCTTGTTGGCCGCCCCCTTCTGCCGATCGAACTGCGCGCGCGGCAACCGCCAGTACATGCACCAGCACCCGCCGCAGGCCCCGCGCTCGCCGAACAGGCGCACCAGGTCGGGCCAGGTTTCGGCGGTGAGCGGCTGGAAGCTCAACCGCGGAGCGCGGCGCTTGGCCAAGCCTCACCTCCCGCCGGCAGTCTACCTCTGGCCGGTGGCGTGGGTCAGTGGACGGGCGCGTCCGGAGCCGGCCGCCGGATCCCCAGCTTCTGCATTCGCAGCCGCAGCGTGCTGGGGTGCAGGCCGAGCCGGTCGGCCGCGTTCCCTTCGCCGTTGATCTTCCAGCGCGACTCCTCGAGCACGCGCAGCACGTGCGCGCGCTCGGCCCCGCGCAGCGTCTCGCTCCCGGCCGGCGCCGTCGCGGCGCGGCGGGTCGAGGAGAGGATCGTCTCCTCGTCCAGCACCGGCCCCGCCGACAGGACCAGCGCGCGCTCGATCACGTTCTCCAGCTCGCGCACGTTGCCCGGCCAGTCGTAGGCCTCGAGCGCGGCCAGCGAGCGCGGCGTGATCCGCTCGATCGCGCGCCCCAGCCGCGGCTGCTTGCGCGCCACGAAGTGCCAGGCCAGGGCGGCGATGTCCCCGCGCCGCTCGCGCAGCGGCGGGACGCGGATCGGGAAGACCGAGAGCCGGAACAGCAGGTCGGCGCGGAAGCGCCCGGCCCGGACCGCGGCCTCCAGGTCGCGGTGCGTCGCGGCCACGATCCGCGCGTCGGTGCGCAGCGTGCGCGAGGAGCCGAGCCGCTCGAACTCTCCCTCCTGCAGCACCCGCAGCAGCTTGGCCTGCAGCTCCGGCGGCAGCTCGCCGACTTCGTCGATGAACAGCGTGCCGCCGCGCGCCAGCTCGAAGCGGCCGATGCGCTGCGCCAGGGCCCCGGTGAAGGCCCCTTTCTCGTGGCCGAACAGCTCGCTCTCGATCAGCGTCGGCGGCAGCGCGGCGATGTTCACCGTCACCAGCGGGCGGCCGGCGCGCGGGCTCCGGGCGTGGATCGCGTGGGCGAACAGTTCCTTGCCCGTGCCGGTCTCCCCGGTCAGCAGGACCGTCGTGTCGGTGGGTGCGACCTGCCCGGCCAGCCGCAACGCGCCCCGCAGCGCCGGGCTCTCGCCGACGATCTGCTCGAACTCGCGCGAGCCGGCGATCTCGGCGCGCAGCGCGGCGTTCTCGGCCTCGAGCAGCGCGGTCAGCTCGCGCACCCGCTGCGCCGCGCGCGCTCGCACGAGCGAGCCGGCGAGGACCTCGCCGACCAGGCGCAGGCGCGGGATCACGGCGTCCGGGAACTCGACGCTGCGCGCGAAGGCGCCCAGCGCGATGTGGCCGAAGGGGCGCCCCGAGACGAACAGCGGAAACGAGAGGTTCGAGCGCATCCCGCTGCGCTGGACGTACTCGCGCTCGGCGGCGGCCGCTTCCGGGAGCCCCTCGGGAAGGCGGGAAAGGGCGATCGTCTCGCCGCGTCGCAGCGTCTCGACGTACCAGGCGAGCCGCGCCGGGAGCGGGCCGAGCGGCAGCCGTTCCACGCCCGGGACGGCCCAGCAGGCGAGCGTTTCGGACTGCCCCTCGCCGGCGCCGAATTCGGCCAGGCTGCTGCGATCGACCCCGAAGAACAGGACGATCCGCTCGAGGGCCTGCTCGATCGCCGGCAGGACCTCGTCGGCGTCGAGGTTGACGAAGCGTGCCGAGAGGTCGGCCAGGAGCCGCTCGAAGTGGAGTTGCAGGTCCTGGGGCGGGGGGGCGCTCACGGCGATCTCCTCTCAGCGGGCTGAGAGGGTATCAGCATCCTGATGGGCCCGGCGGGCCGGGAGAAGACATCCTCCAGCCAGCTCCCGGAGAAAGGCCTACAAACCGAGGCAAGTATCTATAAATAAACAGATTAGCCGCCCCGAGAAGGGCTGGTATCAGGATTGCAATAACCACGCTCGTGAAGCTGTTTATCTCTCGCCGCACGCTGCAGCCGGGCACGGTGGTCAAGGTCGACGGGTGGCTCGGCGCGGCCGGCGTGCCCGCCCTGCTCGAGGCCTGCTCGGAAGCCGAGCGTCCCCTGGTGCTCGATCTCCGCGACCTGCGCGACGCGGAGCCCGAGGGCATCGCCGCCCTGCGCCGGCTGGTCGACGCCGGGGCCGCGGTCGACGCCCTCCCCCCGTACATCGCGCTCCTGCTCTCCGGACGCTCCGCGTGACGCGCGGCGTTCTCGAAAGGACCCGACCCATGAGACAGAAGAAACTCCAGCTCGCGCTCGTCGCGCTGGCCGTGCTCGCGCTCGCCGTGCCGGCGCTCGCGCAGACGGCGGCGCCGACCGCGAAGAAGCCGAACATCCTGGTGATGTTCGGCGACGACGTCGGCTACTGGAACGTCAGCGCCTACAACCGCGGGATGATGGGCTACCGCACGCCCAACATCGACCGGATCGCGAAGGAGGGGGCGCTCTTCACCGACGCCTACGCCCAGCAGTCCTGCACCGCGGGCCGCGCCGCGTTCATCACCGGGCAGTCGCCGATCCGCACCGGGCTGACCAAGGTCGGTCTGCCCGGCGCGCCCGAGGGGCTCAAGGCCGAGGACCCGACGATCGCGAACATGCTCAAGGCCCAGGGCTACGCGACCGGCCAGTTCGGCAAGAACCACCTCGGCGACCGGAACGAGTTCTTCCCGACGGTCCACGGCTTCGACGAGTTCTTCGGGAACTTCTACCACCTCAACGCCGAAGAGGAGCCGGAGAACCCCGACTACCCGAAGAACCCCGACTTCAAGGCCAAGTTCGGCCCGCGCGGCGTCTACCACTGCTGGGCCACCGACACCGTCAGCACGCTTCCGGACGATCCGCGCTTCGGCGCCTGGGGCAAGCAGCGCTGCGAGGACACCGGTCCCCTGACGATCAAGCGGATGGAGACGATCGACGAGGAAGTGATGGGGAAGTCGGTCGACTTCATCAAGAAGGCCAAGCAGGACGGCAAGCCCTTCTTCGTCTGGTTCAACACCACCCGGATGCACATCTGGACCCACCTCAAGGCGGAGTCTGAGGGCAAGACCGGCCTCGGGGTCTACCCGGACGGGATGGTCGAGCACGACGGCCAGATCGGGCAGCTGCTCAAGCTGCTCGACGAGCTCGGGATCGCCGACAACACGATCGTGATCTGGACCACCGATAACGGCGCCGAGGTCATGAGCTGGCCGGACGGCGGAACCACCCCGTTCCGCGGCGAGAAGAACACGAACTGGGAGGGTGGCTACCGCGTCCCGCTCGTCGCGCGCTGGCCGGGCGTGATCAAGCCGGGCAGCGAGATCAACAACATCGTCTCGCACGAGGACTGGTTCCCCACGCTGCTGGCGGCCGTCGGTCAGCCCAACGTCAAGGACGACCTGCTGAAGGGCGCGAAGGTCGGCGCCGCCACCTACAAGGTCCACCTCGACGGCTACAACCTGATGCCGGCGTTCAAGGGCGAGACGAAGGACTGGCCGCGCCGCGAGTTCCTCTACTGGACCGACGACGGCGAGGTGGCCGGGCTGCGCTACGACCAGTGGAAGATGGTCTTCATGGAGCAGCGCTCCCACGGCTTCGACGTCTGGCAGGATCCGATGGTCACGCTGCGCGTGCCGAAGCTCTTCAGCCTGCGCTCGGATCCGTTCGAGCGGGCCGACCACGAGGGGATGGGCTACGAGCGGTGGCGGATCGACCGGATCTTCCTGCTGGCTCCGGCCCAGGGCTACGTCGCGGCCTGGCTCCAGAGCTTCAAGGACTTCCCGCCGCGCCAGAAGCCCGGCAGCTTCAACCTGAACTCCGTGATGGAGGCCC
>CAYZDB010000011.1:10650-15512 GCA_964476985.1 uncultured Acidobacteriota bacterium
TCGAGAAGGGATCCGGCGGCAAGAACTGATCGCGCCGCGCACGACGCACACGGCGGGGGGCACGGGCCTGGCCCGTGTCCCCCGTTCTCTGTTCAGCCGACCCGCACGCTGCGCATCGAGATCGAGCCCAGCGTGACCCCCTCGGCGAAGAAGGCCGCCTTCGCGCCGGGGCCGCGCTGGGCCAGCACGTAGAGCAGCGGCAGGTAGTGCTCCGCGGTCGGCACCGCGAGCGCGGCACCCGGCCCCAGCGCGCGCCAGTCGATCAGCGCGGCGTCGTCGCGCTGCTCGATCCGCTCGGCCACCTTGGCGTCGAAGGCGGCCGCCCAGTCGAAGGCGGTGTTCTCCCAGCGCATCAAGCGCAGGTTGTGGACGATGTTGCCGCTCCCCAGCAGCAGCACCCCTTCGTCGCGCAGCGGGCGCAGCGCGCGGGCCAGGGCGAAGTGCTCGGCGGGGGAGAGCGCCGTGTCGAGCGAGAGCTGCACGACCGGCACGTCGGCCTCGGGGTACATCCGGATCAGCACCGACCAGGCGCCGTGGTCGAGTCCCCAGCCGGTGTCCTTCGCGGTGTGGTGCGTGGCCCCCAGCGCAACGACCCGGTCGGCCAGCGCCGGCGCCCCGGGTGCGGGGTACTGGACCTGGAACAGCTCGGGCGGGAAGCCGTAGAAGTCGTGGATCGTGCGCGGCTGGAGCTGCGCCGTCACGCGCGGGCCTTCGGTCTCCCAGTGGGCCGAGACGCAGAGCACGGCGCGCGGCCGGGGAAGCGCCGCCGCGACCTCGCGCCAGGCCCGCGTGAAGGCGTTGTCCTCGAGCGCGTTCATCGGGCTGCCGTGGCCGACGAACAGGGCGGGCATCGTCATCGTGATCGCTCCTCACCGGGCCGCGTGCCGGCGCGCAGCGCGATCGGCCAGCGGACCGCCCGGCGCTGCCCGGGATCGGGCCAATGCGGTGCCAGAGCATGGGCCAGCTCCGGCAGGGGATCCACCCCTTCCGTTTCGCGGCAGCGCGCGACCGCCGACCAGGTTCCGACGTAGCCCAGCAGCTCGTCGCGCGTCAGCTCGGCGCGCACCTGGAACGGTCCGACGGCCCGCTCGGGAAAGGGGAACGGCAGGTCGCGGTAGCCGTCGTCGACGTGGCGCCGCTCGGGCGGCCAGTGACGGCCGACGCGGCCGTCGTAGAACGCGCGCACCGCGGCGTCGGTCGCGGGGTCGACGAGCGCCAGCCCGTAGCACCACGCGGCCAGCGCGCCGCCCGGCCGCAGCACGCGCCGCGCCTCGGCGTAGAAGCGATCGAGGTCCAGCCAGTGCAGCGCCTGCGCGACCGTCACCAGGTCGGCGGCGCCGTCCGGCAGGCCGGAGTCGTCCTCGCGCGCGACGCGGTAGGTGACGCGCGGGTGGGGCCGCGCGTGGGCGATCTGCTGAGCGCTGGCGTCGGTGGCGACGACCCGGTCGAAGAGCGCGCCGAGCGGGACCGCGGCCTGCCCGCTGCCGGTCGCGCAGTCCCAGGCCAGCCCGCGTCCGGGCGCGAGGGCGGCGACCGCCTCGATCAGGCTGGCCGGGTAGGCCGGGCGATACGCGGCGTAGTCGCGCGCGCCGGGGGAGAAGTGGTCCGAGAAGCGGGTCATCGGCGGGGTGGAGGGAGGGTACCGCGCCGGGCCGGACCTGGTGCCCGCGTCCTGGGTCCGGCTCCGGCCCCCGGCGGGTGGCGAGATCGTTTCGATAGATGTAGATTTAGTTCGATCCCAGTAGATTTCGCCGAGGCCCCCCCCCAAGACCGACACCGACCTCACCGAGATGCTCGCCCTCTTCAAGGCCGTCGCCGACGCCAACCGGCTGCGGATCATCGCGCTCCTGGCCCGGGAGCCGTCCTCGGTGGAGCACCTCGCCGAACTGCTCGACCTCAGCTCCTCGACCGTCTCGCACCACCTCGCGAAGCTGGCCAAGGTCGGGCTGGTCTCCTCGCGCAACGAGGGCTACTACAGCATCTACCGCTTCGAGCCGGCCGCGCTGACCGCGATGGCCCAGCGGCTGCTCGCGAGGCCGGCGCTGTCCGGAGCCGGACCGGCCCCCGCGCCCGCGGCCGAGCCGGAGGCCGACGCGTACGACCGCAAGGTGCTCAGGAACTGGATCGACGCCGACGGCCGCATTCGCGCCTTCCCGGTCCAATGGAAGAAGGAGGTCGCGATCCTGCGCCACGTCGTGCGGGCTTTCGAGCCCGGCCGGCGCTACTCCGAGAAGGAACTCAACGCCGCGCTCAAGCGCTTCAGCGCCGACACCGCCCGGCTGCGGCGCAACCTGGTCGAGGCCGGCCTGATGGCGCGGGAAGGGGGTGGCGGCGCGTACTGGCGGATCGACGACGCCCCCGCTAGCGCGCCGCGGTAGAACGCACCCCGCGCAGCTCGCCGACGCGGGGCTGCAGCCAGAGCACGCGCAGCGTGCCGTGAATCGACTCGACGAGCGCAATCAGCGCCCAGGCCGAGACGCTCCGCACAAGGATGCCAGGCACGCCTGCTCCGCTGTCGCGCCGAGGGGCCGGCTGGTTCAGGGCGCGAGAGTGCGAGGCTATCAGAGCTGGCGGGCCATGAAGAAGAGCGCGCCGGCCAGGGCCGTCAGCAGGATCAGCGCCGTCAACCCGATCGCCGCACCGGCCAGCAGCAGCCGCAGCCGCGCGCGGTCGCGCGCGTCATCGACCAGGCGCCGCTCCGCATCCGGAGAGAACTGCGTCCGTGGCACCAGGAGCGCCGGCCGCGCGCTGGCATCGAGCGTCGCAGCGAACGCTCGATCTTCCGCCAGGAAGGTCTCGACCAGCGTCCGGCTGTCGGCGCTGGCCTCCTGTGCCCGGCAGAGGGCCCACAGGTCGCTGACCACGTCGCGGCTCACTTCGAGCTTCATGACGACCTCCCTTGGGGTGAGCGGGCCTCCGCCAGGCGGACGCGCGCGCGATGGACACGGACCCGGGCCGCCACGGCGGAAATCTCCAGGACCGCCGCGATCTCTTCGTAGGACAGGTCGTGATCGACCCGCAGCAGCAGCGCCGCGCGCTCCCCCTCCGGCAGCCGGGCGAGCGTGGCGAGCACCCGGTCCAGCTCGTCGCGCTCGTCGAGGCGGAGCGCCAGGTCCGGACCCTCGGCGAGCGGCTCGGTCGACAGCGCAACCTCGCGCCGCCGCCGCCGCCAGCCGCTGATGTGGACGCTGCGGGCGATCGCGAGCAGGTAGCCCAGCGTCGTCTCGGTCGGGATCCTCGGTGGCCGCGCCAGCAGCCGGACGAATGTCTCCGAGACGAGATCCTCGGCCCGGCTCCGGTCGCCGGTCAGGCCCCAGGCGAACCGGTACACGGCGGGGGCGTAGCGGCGGTACATGGCGTCGATCTCGTCCATGGCGACCCGATCAGGAGAACGCTCTGGGAGTGAGAGCGTTACGCCGCCCGCCGCGGTGCCCTACCGGTAGTGCTCCTTCATGTCCTTCACCGACGCCGCGACCAGCTTCTCCAGCACCGCCGTGTCGACATCAGAAAGGCGCTTGAGGTACAGGCAGGACTTGCCCGTCTTGTACTTGCCCAGCTTCGCCATCAGCTCCGGGTAGTCGTCGAAGCCGGCCATGATGTAGAGGGTCAGGTTCTGCTTGCGCGGCGAGAACCCGGTGAGCGGCCAGTCCCCCTCCTGGCCGCTGGCGTACTTGTAGTGGTAGCTGCCGTACCCGACGATGTTCGTGCCCCACATCTTCGGGGAGGACTTCGTCACGCGCTTCATGATCGCCATCACCGCCTTGCAGTCCTTGCGGCGCTGATCGTCCTCGATAGCGGCGATGAAGTCGTCGACGCTCGCCTCGGTCTTCTTCGTCTTCAGCTCGGCCATCGGTGGCTCCTTGGAGAATGAACGGCGGGGCGCGCCCGGGAGAGCCGGCGACCCCGGCTACTCAGCCAGGCGCGGATGGTCCTTCCAGGCGGGCATGGTACGCATGTGCGCTCGCGTCCGCAGCTCCGCCTCCGTCCGCCGCAGGGACGGGTCGCTTCGCAGCATCCACTGCACCATCCGCTCGAAGCGGACCTCGAATGGCTGCAGTTCGCCGTGCTCGTCGACGCAGTGCGGGCAGTAGAGACCGCCCTCGATCGGCATGCTGCAACTCTGACAGATCGTCCGTTCGGTCACGGGACCTCCCTTCAGAACCGGCCCGCGTCCACGTCGTGGAGGAACTGGATCAGGCCGGCCATGTAGACCTGCTGGTCGTCGTACAGCGCCAGGTGGCTTCCTTCCGGGCAGAGCAGGAAGCGCCCGAGCTTGAGCTGCCCCGCCATCCACTCCATGTGCGCCGGATCCATCGTGTCGTAGCGGGCGCCGATGACGAGGGTGGGCACGGTGATGCGCGCAAGGTCCGCGGTGCGGTCCCAGTCGACCAGCCTGCCGCTCGCGCCCAGCTCGCTGGGCCCCTGCATCGTGACGTAGACCTTCGGGTTCAGGCGCTGGAACGTCCGGTTCACCGGGTCCGGCCACCGATCGGCCGGCATGCGCAGGACGTGCTTGACGTAGTGCTGCGGGATCAGCAGCTCCATGTACCGAGGATCGGCGTGCTGTCCCGCGGCTTCGAGCCGCTGGATCTCCGCCAGCGCGCCCTGGTCCATCTCGGGCATCAGCACGTTGCGGGCATACTCGTTGTACGCCGGGATGCTGGCCATCATGTTCGAGATGACGAGTCCCTTCAGGTGCTGCTGGTACTTCAGCGCGTACTCGATCGCCAGTATCCCGCCCCACGACTGGCCGAGAAGGTAGAAGTTGTCCTTGCCCAGACCCAGCGCCCGGCGGACCTGCTCGACCTCCTCGACGAAGCGCGGCACCTCCCACAGGTCCGGATCGTCCGGCTGGTCGCTAT